>NZ_JBFAJA010000014.1:0-155202 GCF_040654975.1 Dactylosporangium sp. NPDC050588
GCCGCCGGCACCCTGTCCGGCGCCGCGATCGGCGAGACCATCACCCGCGACCTGCGCGACACCCTCGCCGACGTCCGGTCGGTGTTCCTCGCCGGAGAGAAGGGCCTGCACTGGGCCACCATCGCCGCCCGCCTCGCCGACGCCCTGCCGGAGCACTACGCCGACATCACCCCGGACGCGATCTCCGCACAGCTCCGCGACCGTGTACCGAGTGTGAACGTCAAGGTGCGCGGTGAGGTCCTCAAGGGCGCCCGCATGTCCGATGTGGACGGTGCGATCGACCGCCGCAAGTCGGCCTGACCGGTAGCGGCGGCGCTGCTACCCGGTAGCGCCGCCGCTACCCACCCCGCTACCAACCTGGCCAGCCGCTACCCACCGAGGTAGCGGGTAGCGCCAGCGACCCCTTGCACCCAAAAACCGGCCCTGGAGGCATCTTCCATGCCCACGCTCGCCGCTACCGCTACCGACAACGCCGCCGCAACCGGCCTGCTGTTCCTCGCCCTGACCGTCCTGACGCTCAGTTACCTCGCCGCGTGCTGGCTCTGGCCGTTCGTCGCCTGCCGCCGCTGCTCCGGCACCGGCAAACGCCGCGCCCTCATCGGCCGCGCGTTCGGCATCTGCCGCCGCTGCGACGGCACCGGCCGCCAACTGCGCCCCGGCCGCCGCGCCCTCAACTACCTCCGCACCCTGCACAGCAAGGACACCAACCGATGAACCGCAGACACCCCGACTGGTGCGCCGGAGGCCACCGCTGCAACCTCGGCGAACACCGCGCCGACCCCCTCACCATCGACGTCCCCGGCCTCGGTCGCGCCCTGCTCACCCGCGTCCGCGCCGCCGACGGCCGCGAGCACGCCGAGGTCACGTTGACCGTGGCACTCGCCGCCGTCGAACCGGTCGCCCGCTGGCAGCTGCTCGGCCTCGCCCGCGACCTGGCCGCCGTCATGAACCGGGCCACCCGCACCAGCCTCCGGCGGGCCGCCTGATGACGGAGCTTCGCACTGCCTCACAAGCGTTGCTGCGCAACGCGATCCGCTACGCGCAGCACGGCTGGCCGGTCTTCCTGCTCGGCCGCACCAAGCGGCCCCTGGCCAACTGTGACCCGTGCCGAGCAGCGGGCAGCAACCACGACCCGGCCGCCTGTGATTGCCTCACCTGCCACGGCTTCTACGCCGCGACCACCGACACCGACCGCGTCACCGCGATGGTCACCGCCAATCCGGGCGGCATGATCGCCATCCGCACTGGCGCGCCGTCCGGAACGGTCGTTATCGACATCGACCCCGCGCACGGCGGTCGCGTGGATCCCGCGCTCATGCCTGAGACGGCCTGTGTCGCCACAGGAAGCGGCGGGTGGCACCTGTACTACCTCCACCCCGGAACGCCCGTCCTGTGCAGTCAGGGCCGCGTCGCCGACGGCGTGGACGTTCGCGGAGACGGCGGGTACGTCGTGGCGCCGCCATCGATCCACCCGCGCACCGGCCGCCCGTACCGGTGGACCGGTGGCCGGTCCCTGATTGAGATGCCCCCCGCGCTGGTCGAGGCGTGCCGGCAGAACGAGGCACCCGCGACGGCCGCCCCGATCAGCCTCGCCCCGATGCGCAGCGGCGGGGGCATCTCATCGCCTGAAGCGCTGCTCCGGTCGCACCTCGACGCGATCGCCAAGGCGCCGAAGGGCAAGCGCCGCACCACCCTCTACGGCGCCGCACGGGGCGTCGCCCGGATGGTGGCCGCCGGAGCACTCACCGAGGCCGACGCCCTGGCCGCGCTCACCGACGCCGGATACGCCGCCGGACAGTCCGAACGCGAGACACGCGCCGCCATCGCGGGCGGGTTCCGCGATGAACACGTTGCTACGAAAGGGATCGCCGCATGACCACCTCACCCGAAACGCCCGACGGCGCCGCGATCCTCGACCGCCTGCACGCCACCATCACCCGGTACGTGGTGCTTCCGTCGCCTGAGGCCGTGGACGCGGTCGTGCTGTGGATCGCCGCGACGCACGCCGTGGCCGCGTGGGCGCACGCGGCCCGGCTGGTCATCCGCGCTCCGGAGAAGCGCTGCGGGAAGTCCCGGCTCCTCGACGTGGTCGAGGGCTGCTGCTTCAACCCGCTCATCACGGTCAACGCCTCCCCGGCCGCCGTGTACCGCGCCATCGGCACCGACGAGCCGCCCACGCTGCTCGTCGACGAGGCGGACACCATCTTCGGCGGGAAGAACGCCGAGGCGAACGAGGATCTCCGAGGCCTGCTCAACGCTGGTCACCAGCGCAACCGGCCCGCGATCCGCTGGGACAACAACACGCACCGGCTGGAGAAGATCCCCACGTTCGCTATGGCGGCGCTCGCCGGGATCGGCGCCATGCCCGACACCATCGAGGACCGCGCCGTGGTCGTGCGGATGCGCCGCCGGATGGCGGGCGAGACGGTAGCGCCGTACCGGCACCGCCGCGACGGGCCAGTCCTGCGCAAGGTCGCCGCGGAGCTGACCCGGTGGCTGCGTGGCCACCTCGCTGAGCTGGAGCGCGCGGAGCCTGAGATGCCCCTCGAGGATCGCGCCGCCGACACGTGGGAGCCGCTGATCGCGGTGGCTGACCTGGCGGGCGGGGAGTGGCCGGCACGCGCACGGACCGCCGCGACCGTCCTTACCGCCGAGGCGGAGGACTCCGGGCAGGTGTCGACCCGCATTCGGCTTCTGACCGACATCCGCGCCGCGTTCACCACCCTCGGCGACCCGGCCGCCGCGACCACCGCCGACCTGCTCGCCGCCCTCAACGACGACCCGGAAGCGCCCTGGCAGGGGTTCGGCCCGGCCGGACTGACCGGCAAGCGCCTCGGCGACCTGCTGCGGGAATTCGGCATCAGCTCCAGCACCATCCGCTTCCCCGTCGGGCAGGCCAAGGGCTATGTCCGCGACGCGTTCCTCGACGCGTGGCAACGCTACTGCCCGGCACCCAAGCAGGAGGCACCCGTACCAAACGTACCAACGTCGTTTTCCCAGGTCAGCCCTGGTACGGATCACATCCCCGGTACGGATCGAAGCGTACCGCCAAAACAATCCGTACCAGCCCTGAGCAGCGAAAACGAGCTTGGTACGGATGGTACGGATTCCCCCGGGCTGCGCGTCGTCGGCGAGACCCGATGACTGAACGCCGCGCGGTGTCCGGGAGACACCTCACCATCCCTGAGGTCTGCGCAGACCTCGGCATTTCCCGCTCGACCTTCTACGACTGGCGCGCCAAGCGGAAAGCGCCGCCGTGCTTCAAGTTGCCAAACGGCGATCTGCGAATTCGCCGGGCGGATTACGAATCCTGGCTCGATCGGCTCGAAGAGAAGGCCGCGTAAATGGAAACGACGTACGACGTGCGGATCTGGAAAACGAGGATCTACAAAGGCGCGCGGGGGACCACCTACTACGTCCGATGGATCGTTGCCGGTAAGGAATTCACCGAGCCATTCAAGGGAAAGGCGCTCTCGGACGGCTTCCTCGCCGACCTGGTCGCCGCCGCCCGGAAGGGTGAGGCGTTCGACGTCGAGACCGGCCTGCCCGTGTCGATGCGCCGCGCGAGCCAAGAAATGTCTTGGTACGAATTCGCCTGCGCGTTCGCGGACATGAAATGGCCGCGGGTCGCGGCGACGACCCGGCGCACTCATGCGGAGGCACTAACGGCGGTGACCACATCGCTGTTCACCACCGACCGAGGCAAGCCGGACGACAAGCTGATCAGGTTGGCGCTCGGCCGGTGGGCGTTCAACACGGCGCGGCGCAACGCAGAGGATTGCCCGGCCGACGTGAAAGCGGCCCTGCGATGGATCGAGAACCACACGCGATCGGTGTCGACCCTGGCAAAGCCCGAGGTGCTCCGCCCCATGCTCGACGGCCTCACGGTCCGGCTCGACGGCAAGCCAGCCGCCCCGAGCGTGGTCAGCCGACGCCGGAAGATTCTCAATACGGCGGTCGAGTACGCGGTGGAGCGCAAGCTGCTGCCGACCAACCCGATCCCCGCCCTGAAGTGGACGCCGCCTAGGACGACGCATTCGGTGGATCGCCGTTCCGTGGCGAATCCCGTTCAGGTACGGACCCTGCTCGACGCGGTACGCGCACAGAAACGCAGCGGCCCACGCTTCGTGGCGTTCTTCGGGTGCCTGTACTTCGCAGCGATGCGACCGGAGGAGGCGGTCGCGCTCGCCAAGCACCACCTGGTTCTCCCCGCCGACGGGTGGGGCGAGTTCAATCTCAATGTCGCCGAGCCGCATGCCGGAAAGGAGTGGACCGACAGCGGCCAGAATCGCGACCGGCGCCAGCTCAAGCAGCGGGCGCGCGGCGAAGTTCGCACCGTGCCCTGCCCGCCGGAATTGACCGCCCTCCTGAACTGGCACCTGGAGGAGTTCGGCACCGCGCCGGACGGCCGGCTGTTCACGGGGGAACGCAACGAGGGCGAGTTGCCGAGGGGCACCATCAACCGCATGTGGCGCAGGGCGCGTAAGGACGCCTTCACGCCAGAGGTTGTCGCTTCGCCGCTGGCCGCGACGCCGTACGACCTGCGGCACGCGGCAGTGTCGACGTGGCTCAACGGGGGAGTACCTGCAACGCAGGTCGCTGAGTGGGCCGGGCACTCCGTCGAGGTGCTGCTGAAGATCTACGCCAAGTGCCTCGACGGCGGGGCGCACGAGCTGCGCCAACGGATGTCAGCGGCGCTGGGTCACTAGCCCCGGAAAACTTCGCCGCGTATTTACCGTGGCTGGCCGATCAGGGCCAGATCCAGCCAGTGACAGCCGGACATACGAGCGAAGCCCTTGACCGCGTACACGCTGGTCAAGGGCTTCGTTTTGGCTGGTCACTCGCGCTTTGCGCTGTGTGCCCCCGGCAGGATTCGAACCTGCGCCCCCGCCTCCGGAGGGCGGTGCTCTATCCCCTGAGCTACGGGGGCCTTGCGGCCTCGCAAAGGATAACAGACCGCCTGTGGCTCCTGAGTCAGGAGGGGAGGGGTTGCGCTCCCAGGTCTTGGAGTTTTTCGGTGAGGGCGGTGATGTCGTACTGCTGAGAGACGCGGATCTTCTCGGCGGCGTCGCGGACCTCGGTGGTGGAGGCCTTCTTGGCGGCGGTTTCGGACATGTGGATGCCGCCCAGGTGGTGGCGGAGCATGAGCTGGCACCAGAGGGTGTCGAAGTCCTTGCCGGTGGAGGACTTGAGCTTCTTGAGCTCGTCGTCGGAGGCCATGCCGGGCATGCGGCCGTCCGGCTGGAGGGCGTTCTTGCCGTCGGGCATCCAGGCCATGGGGGCCTTGTCGCTGTTGGTGGACAGGTGCCACTCGTTGAGCCAGGTCTGCATCTGGCCGATCTGCCACTGCTGGCTGAGGGCCATGTCGTAGCCGAGGGTGCGGATGTCGTCGGTGGAGCCGAGGCGATACGCGAACATCGCCATCTCGACGGCCTGGGTGTGGTGGAGGCTCATGTCGCGGGCGAAGCCGGCGTCCACTGAGTCGTCGCCGGGGGCGCGCAGCGTCGGGATGAGGAACCCGACGCTGACGCCCACGACGAGGAGGAGAACGGCGCCGAGCACGCCCA
The DNA here is from genome assembly GCF_040654975.1 of Dactylosporangium sp. NPDC050588. NCBI lineage: Bacteria > Bacillati > Actinomycetota > Actinomycetes > Micromonosporales > Micromonosporaceae > Dactylosporangium > Dactylosporangium sp. NPDC050588. The sequence continues at coordinate 5,568 of NZ_JBFAJA010000014.1, forward strand.
TGGTGAGGCGGGCTCGGGCCGGGAGTTGTGCGAACAGGTCAGCCGCCCGAGGTCATGCCGGTGCCGCCGCCGTCTTTGCCAAGGTCGCGCGGGACGGTGCCGGTCTCGGTGATGATGTCGCCCTGGGAGCACGGGGTGCCGGGCTCGAGGCTGGCGTTCTGCCGCAGGGCCTTGATGAACTCGTCGATGCGGCCGTCGCTGGCCTTGTCGACCTGGAGCTGGAAGCCCCACGCCTGCAGGGAGATCGGCTTGGCCTGGCCCTCGTAGGGGCTCATGAGCAGGTAGTCCTTGCCCTTGACCTTCTTGGCCAGGGCTTCGACCTGGTCGGCCGGCAGGTTCGGCTGGTACGTGATCCAGACGGCGCCGTGCTCCAGGGCGTGCAGGGCGTGCTCGGTGGCGATCGGTGCCGCGTAGACGTCGCCGAGGCAGCGCTGCCAGTTCTGGTTGTGGTTGCCGGAGACCGGGGGGTTCGCGATCGACAGGTCGTACTTCTGCGGGCCCCACACGTGGTTCCGCTGCTCGGTGTACTCCTTGTTGATCTTGAAGTAGTCCTTGATGCCGTCGATCCGGTCGGCGCGCTCGCGGACGGTCAGCCCGTTCTCATTGACCTGGTAGACGGCGAAGCCCACGATGCCGAGGGCCAGCAGGCCGACCACGGAGAAGAGGATGATCGGGCCCCAGGCGGCACCCTGCTTCACCTTCACCGGGGCGACCTTCTTGGCCGCCGGGCGCTTGCCGGCGGGGGCCGTCTTGCGCGGCGGGGCGGACTTGCGTGGGCTCGCCTTCTGCTTGCCGGAAGCCGACGTGGTCGTCGACTCCTTGCCGAGCGAGACCGGCGCGTCCTCCTCCGAAGCGGCGGCGGCCGCCTCGTCGAGGTCGTCCTCGATGGCCTCGTCGCCGCCCTGCTTCGGCTTGGCGCCGGCAACGGGCTTGGTCGACGGCTTGCGGTTGCCGCCGCCGTGCTGGGTGCTCATGCTCATGTCGTCGCCTCGCAACGCTCAGCGTGGTGCTCGCTCATCGGGCCTCGTCTGGTCAACGGTCGGGGGTCGGGCGGGACGCGCGGTCGGTCAATACCGCCGGAGCGGCCGTCCCGCATTGTGACCAGCAGAACGGGCCTCCGCCAAGTACCGGAGTCTACCCCCGATAGCATTTGTCGGTGACTCCCGCTGAACTCGCCGTAGCAGTCCTCGAAGCCGCCAGGGCGGCGCTTACCGAGCGTGACCTCGACGCGTCCGTTCTTCCTGCGACGACCAGCGTGGAGCGACCGCGAAACCCGGAGCATGGTGACTATGCGTCGAATATCGCCCTGCAGTTGGGCAAGAAGGTCGGGCTGAGCCCGCGCGACCTGGCCGCCGCCGTCGCGAAAAACTTGCAGGAAACTCCCGGGATCGATGCCGTGGAGATCGCCGGACCGGGTTTTCTCAACATCCGGTTGTCGGCGGCCGCCGCCGGTGAGCTGGCGCGGATCGTGGTGGAGGCGGGCCGCTCGTACGGGCGCGGCGAGACCCTCACGAAGGAGAAGATCAATCTCGAGTTCGTGTCGGCGAACCCCACCGGGCCGGTCCACCTGGGCCACACCCGCTGGGCCGCGGTCGGCGACGCGCTCGGCAGGATCCTGTCCGCGGCCGGCGCGGACGTGACCCGCGAGCACTACATCAACGACGCGGGCGTGCAGATGGCGAGGTTCGGCGAGTCGGTGCAGGCTGCGGCCAACGGCCAGCCGACGCCGCCCGACGGCTACCCCGGCGAGTACATTCAGGACATCGCACGGCAAATCGTCCGGGATAATCCGGACATCCTCGACAAAGACCAGGCGGAGCAGGCCGCAGCCTTCCAGCAGGAGGGCTACACGGCGATGCTCAAGGAGATGCAGGACAGCCTGGAGCGCTTCGGCGTGCACTTCGACGTCTGGTTCTCCGAGAAGACCCTGCACGACGGCGGCGCGGTCGAGCACGCCCTCGACGAGCTGCGCAAGCAGGGGCACATCTTCGAGGCCGACGGCGCGATCTGGCTGCGCACCACGGACTTCGGCGACGACAAGGACCGGGTGCTCATCCGGTCCAACGGTGAGAAGACCTACTTCGCCGCCGACGCCGCGTACTACATCAACAAGCGCGAGCGGGGCTTCGACCGCTGCATCTACATGCTGGGTGCGGACCACCACGGGTACATCGGGCGGCTCAAGGCGATCGCGGCGTGCGCCGGCGACGACCCGGAGCGCAACATCGAGGTGCTGATCGGCCAGCTGGTCAGCCTGCTGCGCGGCGGTGAGCCGGTGCGCCTGAGCAAGCGCGCCGGGACGCTGATCACGCTCGACGAGCTGATCGAGGTCGTGGGCGTCGACGCCGCGCGGTACTCCCTCGCGCGCTCCTCGACCGACTCGCCGCTGACCCTGGACATCGAGGTCATCACGCGGCAGAAGAACGACAACCCGGTCTTCTACGTCCAGTACGTCGGAGCCCGCACCGCCTCCGTCGCCCGCAACGCCGCTGACCTCGGGCTGCACCGGACCGACACCTACGACCCGGCGCTGCTCGTGCACGAGAAGGAGCTCGACCTGCTCAAGGCGCTCGGCGACTTCCCGGCCGTGGTCGCGACCGCGGCCGAGCTGCGGGAGCCGCACCGCGTGGCACGCTATTTGGAGGAGCTCGCGGGCGCCTACCACCGCTTCTACGACAACTGCCGGGTGCTGCCGCAGGGCGACGAGCCGATCACCGAGACCAACCGGGCCCGGTTGTGGCTCAACGACGCGACGCGTCAGGTCATCGTCAACGGGCTCGACCTGCTCGGCGTCTCTGCACCGGAACGGATGTAAGCCAATGCGCGCACATGAAGCCGGAGCGCTGCACGGGGAGCTGGGCTTCAGCGGCCCGTCCTGGCTGCGTACCCCCGACGACGTCAACGCTCTCGTCCCGCAGCTCTGGCCCAAAACGGTCAAGCGCGCACAGGACGGCGCAATCGAGGTCGGATCAGTAAATATCCGAAAGATCGCTGACGAGCACGGCACGCCCGCGTACATCTTCGACGAAGCCGACTTCCGCGAACGCTGCCGCAGGTTCAAGGAGGCCTTCGGCGGCGCCGAGGTCTTCTACGCCGGCAAGGCGTTCATCGCCACCCACATCGTCAGGATCCTCGTCGAGGAGGGCCTGTCGCTGGACGTCTGCACCGGCGGCGAGCTCGCGGTGGCGCTCCGGGGCGGAATGCCCCCCGAGCGCATCGGCCTGCACGGCAACAACAAGTCCGTCGCCGAGCTCACCAGGGCCGTCGAGGCCGGCGTCGGCCGCATCATCGTCGACTCGTTCGACGAGATCGAGCGCCTGAGTGCCATCGCGAAGAGCACGAACACCCGGCCGAAGGTGATGGTCCGCGTCACGGTCGGCGTCGAGGCGCACACACACGAGTTCATCGCCACCGCCCACGAGGACCAGAAGTTCGGCTTCTCGCTGTCCGGCGGCGCCGCCGCGGCCGCCGTTGACAAGATCCTTTCTGAGAACAGCCTGGACCTGCGGGGACTGCACTCCCACATCGGCTCGCAGATCTTCGACACGTCCGGCTTCGAGGTCTCCGCCCGCCGGCTGCTGTCGCTGCAGGCCCAGATCAACGAGCGGCACGGCGTCGAACTCCCCGAGCTGGACCTCGGGGGAGGGTTCGGCATCGCGTACACCACCCAGGACACGCCGGCGGAGCCCGTCGACCTCGCGACGAACCTGATGCGCATCATCAAGCAGGAGTGCGCGGCGCTGCACCTCAGCGTGCCGCACCTGTCGATCGAGCCGGGCCGGGCGATCGTCGGACCGGCGATGTTCACCCTCTACGAGGTCGGCACGGTCAAGGACGTCGACGGGATCCGCACGTACGTGAGCGTCGACGGCGGCATGAGCGACAACATCCGCACCGCGCTCTACGACGCGGCCTACTCCGCGACGGTCGCGGGCCGCGCATCGGCCGAGCCGCCGATTCTCGCCCGCGTGGTGGGAAAACATTGCGAGTCCGGGGACATCATCGTGAAGGATGAGTTCCTGCCGGCCGACGTTCAGGCCGGAGATCTTCTTGCGGTGCCGGGCACAGGGGCCTACTGCCGCAGCATGGCGAGCAACTACAACCACGTCCCCCGTCCACCGGTCGTGGCGGTGGTTGGCGGGGAATCGCGGGTGATCGTCCGCCGGGAGACCGAGGACGACCTGCTCAACTTGGACGTGGGGTGACCATGAGTGTGAAGGTGGCGCTGCTTGGCTGCGGGACGGTCGGCGCGGAGGTCGTCCGGCTCCTCCACGAGCACGAGCGGGACCTGACGGCCCGCATCGGCGCGCCGCTGGAGCTCGTCGGGGTCGCCGTGCGGCGCGCCGGCCGGGCCCGCGACCTGCCGATCGACCCGTCGCTGTTCACCACCGACGCGCTCGGCCTGGTGAAGCGCGACGACGTCGACGTGGTCGTCGAGGTCGTCGGCGGCATCGAGCCGGCCCGCACCTGGCTGCTGGAGGCGCTGCACGGCGGCAAGAGCGTCGTGACGGCCAACAAGGCGCTGCTCGGCGAGGACGGCGCGACCCTGCACAAGGCGGCCGCCGAGGCCGGCACCGACCTGTACTACGAGGCGTCCGTCGCCGGCGCGATCCCGCTGCTGCGCCCGCTGCGCGACTCGCTGCACGGCGACCGCATCACCCGCGTCACCGGCATCGTCAACGGCACCACCAACTTCATCCTGTCCTCCATGGACAGCACCGGTGCCGGCTTCGCCGAGGCCCTCGAGGAAGCGACCGCGCTCGGGTACGCCGAGGCCGACCCGACCGCCGACGTCGAAGGCTTCGACGCCGCCGCGAAGGCCGCGATCCTCGCGTCGATGGCGTTCCACACCCGGGTCACCGCCGCCGACGTGCACCGCGAGGGCATCACCGAGGTCACCGCCGCCGACATGGCCAGCGCGAAGGCGATGGGCTGCACGATCAAGCTGCTGTGCATCGCCACCAAGCTCGACGACGCCGTCTCCGTGCGCGTCCACCCGGCGATGATCCCGCGGACCCACCCCCTCGCCGGCGTCGGCGACGCGTTCAACGCCGTCTTCGTCGAGGCCGAGGCCGCCGGCCAGCTCATGTTCTACGGCCGCGGCGCCGGCGGCGCGCCCACCGCGAGCGCCGTCCTCGGCGACCTGGTGGCCGTGTCGCGCAACCGGCTCGCCGGTACCCACGCCGCCTCCGAAAGCGCGTATGCCGACCTTCCGGTCCGTCCGATCGGCGACGCGCTCACCAGGTATCACATCTCGCTGGACGTCGCGGACAAGGCAGGCGTCCTCGCCGCCGTCGCGGGCGTCTTCGCCAAACACGGGGTCAGCATCGCGACCGTCAACCAGTCGGGCCGCGGCAACCAGGCCGTGCTGGTCATCGTCACGCACGCCGCCGCGGACCGCGCCCTCGCGGCCACCGTCGCCGAGCTGCGGGCCCTGGACATCGTTCGCGCCGTGGCGAGCGTCCTGCGTGTCGAAGGGGAGTAGCGCCATGTGGCGTGGATTGATCGAAGAGTTCCGCGACCGGTTACCGGTCGGACCACAGACTCCGGTGGTGACCCTGCACGAGGGCAACACGCCCCTGCTGCCGGCGCCCGAGTTGTCCGCCCGCACCGGGTGCGACGTGTACCTGAAGGTCGAGGGTGCCAACCCGACCGGCTCCTTCAAGGACCGCGGCATGACCGTCGCGGTCTCGAAGGCCGTCGAGGAGGGCGCGAAGGCGATCATCTGCGCCTCCACCGGCAACACGTCGGCCTCCGCCGCCGCGTACGCCGCCCGCGCCGGCATCACCTGCGCCGTCCTCGTCCCGACCGGCAAGATCGCCCTCGGCAAGCTGGCCCAGGCCCTCGTGCACGGCGCCCGCCTCCTGCAGGTCTCCGGCAACTTCGACGACTGCCTGGCGCTCGCCTCGAAGCTCTCCCTCGACTTCCCGGTCTCCCTGGTCAACTCGGTCAACCCGGACCGCCTCCAGGGCCAGAAGACCGCGGCCTTCGAGATCGTCGCCGGCCTGGGCGACGCCCCGCACATCCACTGCCTGCCCGTCGGCAACGCCGGCAACATCAGCGCGTACTGGATGGGCTACCAGGAGGACTTCGCGGCCGGCAACGCCACCCGCCGCCCGCGCATGTTCGGCTTCCAGGCCTCCGGCGCCGCCCCGATCGTCAACGGCGCCGTCGTCCGCGAGCCGTCGACGATCGCCACCGCGATCCGCATCGGCAACCCCGCCTCCTGGACCAAGGCCGTCGACGCCCGCGACGAGTCCAACGGCGTCATCCAGGCCGTCACCGACCGCGACATCCTGCAGGCCTACCGCCTGCTGGCCCGCTCGGTCGGCGTCTTCGTCGAGCTCGGCAGCGCCGCTTCCGTGGCGGGCCTGCTCCAGGCCAGCGCCCAGGGCCTGATCGAGCAGGGCCAGACGATCGTCTGCACCGTCACCGGCCACGGCCTGAAGGACCCCGAGTGGGCCATCTCGACCGCCCCGGCCCCCACGACGATCCCCGCCGACGCCCTCGCCGCCGCGAAGGCGCTCGACCTCGCCTGATCCTTCTTCATGGCCAAGGTCCGCGGTGGTGCGGACCGTTGCTCCCGCGGCCTCCGGGCCGGGGCCCAGCTTGCGCCGGGCCCTGGCCCTCTCCGTCCACGTCCACGCCCCCGTGATCCGGAAGACCTTGTGCATTCCTGGCTACACGGACTCTTCCGGATCATGGGAAACGGCGTCGGTGTCGTCGCCGGGAGCGGGGGAGGGGCGGGGTGTGCGGCCGGCCTGGCGCAGGGCCAGGCGCAGGGCGAACTCGATCTGCGCGTTGACGCTGCGCAGATCGTCCGACGCCCAGCGGGCCACGGCGTCGTAGACCTGCGGGTCGAGGCGCAGGAGCAGCTTCTTGCGTTCGGCCACGAGCGGGGACCTCAGCTGTACAGCGAGCCGGTGTTCACGACCGGCTGGACGTTGCGGTCGCCGCAGAGGACGACGAGCAGGTTGGCCACCATCTGGGCCTTGCGCTCCTCGTCCAGCTCGACGACCTCCAGCTCCTTCAGGCGCTCCAGGGCGCTCTGCACCATGCCGACCGCGCCCTCGACGATCTTGTAGCGGGCGCCGACGATGGCGCTGGCCTGCTGGCGGGCGAGCATGGCCTGGGCGATCTCCGGGGCGTACGCCAGGTGGGTGATGCGCGACTCGAGCACCTCGACGCCGGCGAGGGCGGCCCGCTCGCTCAGCTCGACCGTGAGCTCCTCGCTGACCGCGGTGCCCTCGCGGAGGCTGGTGCGGCCGTCGTCGTGCGTCTCGTACGGGTAGCTCGTCGCCAGATGCCGGACGGCGGCCTCGGCCTGGACGGCGACGTACGAGATGTGGTCGTCGACGCCGAAGGACGCCTTGAACGTGTCGACGACGCGCCAGACGACGACGGCGGCGATCTCGACGGGGTTGCCGTCGGCGTCGGAGACCTTCAGGCGGGCGGTCTCGAAGTTGCGCACCCGGAGCGAGACGCTGCGCTTCGAGCTCAGCGGGACGGTCCAGTGGAAGCCGGCGGCGTGGATCGTGCCGACGTAGCGGCCGAAGAACTGCACGACCCGCGACTGGTTCGGGTTGACGACGGTGAAGCCCGTCATGAGCAGCACGGCGACCGTGGCGGCGACGGCGACGAGCACGCCGGTGTGGTCGACCGCGGCGGCCCCGCCGACCGCGGCGACCAGCACGAGCAGGATGAGGAACCCGGACACGCGGAACGCACGTCGCTCCATGACAGCCTCCAGCTATCGAAGTGATATCACTACGATACCGCAAAGCGGAGCCGCCTGGTGACCACCGTCCAGCCGGCCGCGTAGATGAGCGTCACGGCGCCGCAGATCGCGGCGAGCAGGCGAGGATCGGCCCGGTCGATGAACGCGCCGACGATCAACTGCGACGCCGCGACCGACAGCAGCGCGAGCATGACGTCGGTGGCGAAGATGCGGCCCCGCAGCGCGTCGGGGATCTCGGCCTGCAGCGCGAAGTTGGACATCGTCCAGTTGCCGCCGCCGGCCAGGTGCGCGAGGCAGACGCAGGCGAGGACCAGCGCGAACCAGGGTGCGGCGCCGACGGCGAGGTACATCAGCCCGAAGAGCGACATCGACACCGCCATGCCCGGCAGCAGCCATGAGGGGTGGCTGAGCACCCGCCGCAGCACGAACGGGCCGACGAGCGCGCCGAGGCCGCGCGCCGCGAAGAGCAGCCCCACGCCCGTCGAGCCGAACCCGTGCGCCGCGGCGAGCAGCGGGAAGGTGGTCAGCACGCCGTTGCCGAGGCCGGCCGCCGCCTTGACCGTCACCAGCGAGGCCACCCGCGGGCGTTTGCGGATGTACCGCAGCGCCTCCCCGATCTCCGGCTTCGCCGTCGCGACGGTGACCTGCAGCGGCCGGCGGACGCGGACGATCTGGACGGCCGACAGGAAGCACAGGGCGCTGGAGAGGGCGAAGCACCAGTACGGGCCGACGACGGCCGACGCGATGCCGCCCAGCGACGCGCCGACGACGAGCGTGGTGCCCCAGGCGGCGCCGGACAGCGCGTTGGCGGTGGGCAGGTCGTCGGCGTCGACGACGTTGGGCAGGGCGGCCGAGGCGGCCGGGACGAAGAACGCCTTCGCCACCGCGATGACGCCGATGAACAGCACCGCCAGCCACGCCGCCGCCGCGGTGCGCACCAGCAGCAGCGCGAGCGTGGCGACGGCCATCGCGATCTCCGCGGCGATGAGGATCCTGCGGCGGTCGAACCGGTCGGCGATGACCCCCGCGTACGGCTGCAGCAGCGCGATCACGCCGACGTCGGCGGCCAGCACGAGCGCACCCCACAGCCCGGAGCCGGTCAGCTGCAGCAGCAGGGTGAGCAGCGGGATCTGCACGAACCAGTCGGCGCCGAGGCCGATCAGGTCTGCCGTGAACAGGCGGCGGAAGTCGCGGTTGCGGACCAGGATCGACAATGTGGGCGGCACCGGCCCACCCTAGGGGGTGCCGCGACGGGCGTGATCTCATTATTGGTATGGCCCTGCTGTCCACTCCGGTCACCGTCCGCGTGCCCGCGACGAGCGCGAACCTGGGACCCGGCTTCGACGCGCTCGGGTTGGCCCTGTCGCTGCACGACGAGGTCGAGGCGCGGGTGACCAGCCACGGGGTGACCGTCGAGGTGATCGGCGAGGGCGCCGGTGAGCTGCCCGGCGACGAGACGCACCTGGTCGTGCGGGCCATGCGGCGCGTGTTCGACGAGCTGGGGGAGCGGCCGGCCGGGCTGGCGCTGCGCTGCAACAACCGCATCCCGCAGGCCCGCGGCATGGGCTCGTCGTCGGCCGCGATCGTGGCCGGGGTGGTTCTTGCCCGGGCGTTGGTCAGCGACGGCGCGGAGCGGCTCGACGAGCAGGGCCTGCTGCGCATCGCCGCCGAGCTCGAAGGGCACCCGGACAACGTGGCGCCGTGCCTGCTCGGCGGGGTGACGATCGCCTGGACCGAGGATGCCGGTGCCGCCGCCGTACGGGTGGATCCCGCCGCGCCGGTCCGGCCGTTCGTCTTCGTGCCGGAGTCGCGCGGGCTGACCGAGGTGGCCCGGGCCGCGCTGCCGGCGACCGTGCCGCACGCCGACGCCGCGCTCAACGCCGGACGGGCCGCGCTGCTCGTTCATGCGATCACCGTCGATCCGTCGCACCTGTTCGCGGCCACGGAGGACCGGCTGCACCAGGGATATCGGGCGCCGTCCATGCCCGGCAGTGCGGACCTGGTCGCGTCGCTGCGGGCCGAGGGCGTCGCGGCCGTCATCTCGGGCGCGGGGCCGAGCGTCCTGGCGCTGACCGGCGACGACTGGACGCCGTCCGCGGTGCCCGGCTGGCGGGTGTTGCCGCTCGACGTCGATCTGGTGGGTGCCCTCGTCGGTGTTGACCTGGTGTGGGGTACGCTGGAACACGCCGATCGGGACCCTGTTGCCGCTGGCTAGGCGAGTTGTTTACTCTCTAGTCCTACAGCAGCCGCTCCGTGCGGCGATCTCATGCGGGGCGGCGTGCTCCGATTTCCGTGGCACCCCTTTGCGCACGCCCGGCCGCCAACCCGCGTTTCCAGTGATCGCGCGCGCACGGCTGGGCCAGGCCGCAGATGGTGGCGCCCGGCTCACCGCACAGCGCTGCAACACCTCCCGCACCGCTGCCAGGCAGCGAGGTGGGAGCCCCCGGGCCGCCCGGCCACCGTGTCTCGTCTCCGGGTATCCCGGCCTAACGAGGGAAGGAATCCATTGAGCGACACCACCGACGTCACGTCGGATGTCTCGAGCGACCGCGCCGCGGTCGAGACCGACGGCGCCGAGACCGGGGCGACGCGTCGGCGCCGCTCTGGCACCGGGTTGTCCGGCATGCTGCTGCCTGAGCTGCAGAGCCTGGCCGCCTCGTTGGGCATCTCCGGCACCGCGCGGATGCGCAAGGGTGAGCTGGTGACGGCCATCCAGGAGCGTCAGTCCGGCGAGTCCCGCCCGGCGCCCGCCGCCGCGGCTGCGGAGCAGGCCGCTCCCGCCGTCACCGGTCGGGTCCGCGCCGGAGCGCGTGCCGAGGCGCGCGCCGCCGAGCCGTCGGAGCAGGACTGGCCGTCCGCCACCCAGGGCGCGGCCGAGGCACCCGTCACGCGTTCCCCTCGCCGGGCCACCCGGGCCGCCGGCCCGCCGGAGCCGCGCGCGACCGCCGCCACCGAGGCCCCCGCCGAGCAGGCCCCGGCCGCGGTGGAGAAGGCCGCCGAGCCGGCAGCCGAGACCACCGAGCGTCCGACCCGCACCCGTTCGCGTGCCGCCGCTTCTGCCCCGGCCGCCGAGCGCGCGGAGCGCACGGAGCGCACGGAGCGGGCCGACCGCACCGAGCGGGCCGAGCGCGGCGACCGGACCGAGCGCGCCGAGCGCACGGACCGCGCCGAGCGGGCCGAGCGGACGGAGCGGGGCGAGCGCACCGACCGTGCCGAGCGCGGCGACCGGACGGAGCGGGGTGAGCGGACCGAGCGCGGCGAGCGCACCGAGCGGGCCGAGCGCAACGACCGCGGCGACCGCACCGAGCGCGGTGACCGCAACAGCGGCGCCGACCGCAGCGGTGGCGAGCGCGGCGACCGCGCCGGCGGCGACCGCAACCAGCGCGGCAGCTTCAACGACGAGGACGGCGACGACGACGGCACCGGCCGCCGCGGCCGCCGCAGCCGCTTCCGGGACCGCCGCCGCGGCCGTGACCGCGACGGCGAGGTGCAGCCGACCGGCGCCGCGGGCGCCCGCGGTGGCAACGAGCCGCAGGTCAGCGACGACGACGTGCTCGTGCCGGTCGCCGGCATCCTCGACGTGCTCGACAACTACGCGTTCGTGCGGACCACCGGCTACCTGTCGGGCTCCAACGACGTGTATGTCGCGATGTCGCAGGTCAAGCGCTACGGGCTGCGCCGCGGCGACGCCGTGACCGGTGCCGTGCGCCAGCCCCGCGACGGCGAGCAGCGGCGCGACAAGTACAACCCGCTCGTGCGCCTCGACACGGTCAACGGGATGGACCCGGAGGAGGCCAAGCGCCGCCCCGAGTTCTACAAGCTGACCCCGCTCTACCCGCAGGACCGCCTGCGGCTGGAGACCGAGCCGCACATCCTCACCACCCGCGTCATCGACCTCGTCATGCCGATCGGCAAGGGTCAGCGGGCGCTCATCGTGTCGCCGCCGAAGGCAGGCAAGACGATGGTGCTGCAGTCGATCGCCAACGCGATCACCCGCAACAACCCGGAGTGCCACCTGATGGTGGTCCTGGTCGACGAGCGGCCCGAAGAGGTCACCGACATGCAGCGGTCGGTGAAGGGCGAGGTCATCGCCTCGACGTTCGACCGGCCGCCGACGGACCACGCCACGGTCGCCGAGCTGTCGATCGAGCGGGCGAAGCGCCTCGTCGAGCTGGGCCACGACGTCGTCGTGCTGCTCGACTCGATCACCCGGCTCGGCCGCGCGTACAACAACGCGTCGCCGGCGAGCGGCCGCATCCTGTCCGGTGGTATCGACTCGACGGCGCTCTACCCGCCGAAGCGGTTCCTCGGCGCGGCCCGCAACATCGAGAACGGCGGCTCGCTGACGATCATCGCCACCGCGCTGGTGGAGACCGGCTCGACCGGTGACACGGTCATCTTCGAGGAGTTCAAGGGCACGGGCAACGCCGAGCTCAAGCTCGACCGGAAGATCGCCGACCGGCGCATCTTCCCGGCGATCGACATCGACCCGTCCGGCACCCGCAAGGAAGAGATCCTGCTGGCGCCTGACGAGCTCGCGATCGTCATCAAGCTGCGCAAGGTGCTGCACGCGCTCGACTCGCAGGAGGCGCTCAACCTGCTGCTGGACCGGCTGAAGAAGACCCGGACCAACGTCGAGTTCCTCATGCAGATCGCCCAGACCACACCGGGCGAGTAAAGCGACCATGCGAAAGCCCCCGTGGACGTGATCCACGGGGGCTTTCGGGTACCTGTACTCCATGAAACGAGGCGACAAGGTGCGCTGGCGGTCGCACGGCAAGACCGTCAACGGCACCGTCATCCGCAGGATCACCGGCCGCACGCAGGCCGCCGGCCGGACCGTCGCCGCTTCCGGGCGCGAGCCGCAGTTCGTGGTGCGGAGCGACAAGACCGGGCGCGAGGCCGTACACAAGCCGGAAGCGCTGAACTAGAAGTTGCCTTCCGCGACCTGGAAGACGGTCAGGCCCAGGGCCCGCCACATCCGGACCACCTGCTGACGGTCGTCGAAGACGCCGACCACGTGATACCGGCTGCGGATCTCCTTGTCGAAGATCTCCTGCTTCACGATGCTGTCGCGGCGCTGGTCGCCGGTGACGCGCATGAACAGGCCCGCGTACGGGACGCCGACGTGCTCGTCCAGCCACGCCGCCGTGTCGTCGCGGCAGTCGTCGGTGCGGCCGCTGCAGTACACGATCTCGTGCCCCGCCGCGTGCATCGCCCGGACCGCCGCGATCACGGGCGCGTTGGGCAGGTCGGTGCGGACCCGGCTGACGTCGTACGGGCTGCGGTCCCCGATCAGCGCGACCGTGCCGTCGATGTCGACCAGCACCACCCGCGGCGCGTCCGGCGGCGGCTCGTACGTCACACCGGGGTCGGTGTCGAGCACCGGCAGCGACAAGGGCAGGGCGCGGCCCGCCAGGTACCGCTGATGCATGGACCGGATCGCCTCCTCACCGACGTGACCGGGGCCCTCGCGCAGCGCGTCGCGCCGGACGCACTCGTCGACGGGCACGTCGGTGAAGTCGCGCACGGTGAAGGCCGCGCCGTGCTTCGCCGCCAGCTCCGCCAGCTCGCGCACGACCCGGGACCGCAGGTTGGTGTCGTCGCACACGACATCGGCGCCGCCGAGCAGCAGCGCGTCGATCGCGGCGTGGTGCGCCTGCGTGACCTCCTTCTCGGCCCGGCCGCGCAGCGCGTCGTCGGCGACCCGGCCGCCGTGCATCATCGCGCGGAGGTCGTCGCGGTTCACGCGGACCAGCCCCGCCTGCTCACGCGCCCAGGTGGTCTTGCCCGAGGCGGGCAGCCCCCGGGTGATGGTCAGCGACGCCATCAGCTCTCCTCCGTCACCATGGGCCGGACCCGCTGCCAGAGCAGGCCCCGGTAGTCCTTGTCGTCGAGGCGCAGGAACAGGCAGCTGCGCGCCGGGTGCTTCGCGACCGCGAGCGCGAACTCCTTGCGCCCCCAGCCGTCGGGCAGCGTAGCGACGGTCGCCTCGTACGCCGACTCGACCTCGGCCGCGAGCGCCGCCGCCTCCTCGCGCAGCCCGTCGGCGATCCTCGTGGCCCACACGTGGAACTCGTCGGGCAGCGGCTCCAGCAGCGCGTCGAGCGTGCCGGCGCCGGCGGCCTCCCACACGACCCGCGCGTTGAGCCCGGTCACGATGCGGTGCAGCCGCACGTACTCCGAATACTTGATCTTCAGTCTGGTGTCGGTGCCGGTGAAGTGCACGACGAGGCCCTCGCGGTTGTCACGCGGCGGCGCGGCGAGCGCGTCGGCGAGCGTCGCGTGGTCGAACGTGTCGACGACCGGGCCCGGCCAGCCGGGCACCGCCTCCGGGCCGTGGCTGCGGCCCGTGGCGATCTCGACCGCGCCGAGGAGCACGAGGTCGTCGAGGCCGTCGTAGTCGAGCACGATCCGGTTCGCCGGGTAGATGATCTCCACCAGCACCGTGAGGCCCTCCGGCGGCGTGAACCGGCCGGCGTACCGCTCGCGGAACAGCGCCGTCGCGTGCCGCGCCTGCTCCGAGTCGAACGAGCCGCGGGTCGCGAACGCCCAGCCGTCCGGCGTCGGGTACATGATGCCCAGCGAGCCGTCGGCCTTGTCGGTGACGCGCACCGGACCGTCGAAGTCCATCTCGGGCACGCCCGGCTGGCCGTGGTTGAAGAACTTCGTGAACGGCCGCGCCAGCACCATGCCGGTCTCGGCGTGCGCGACGAGCCCTCGGCACGCGAGCGTGGCCGCGTTCCAGACGTTCTCGTACTGCGCCTTCTCGGTGTAGTTGTGGATCAGCAGGGGCAGCGAGGGGTGGCGCTGGGTGCGCACGAAGCCGCCGCCGACCATCTCGGCCAGCAGCGCCGGGTCACACAGTGCGTCGATGTGAAGGCTCATAGCACGGGTCAGGGTAGGTGAGCCGTGCTCGCCTTATTCGCGTGTACTTGGGTGCGGCGCGGTTACCATGCTTCGCTTGCTTCGGCGGCGGGAATGCCGGCGGGGGGGAGTGGCGTTACAGACACCGGTTGAGGTGCCGTGACCCGGTCATGGCAGACTTGACCGACGGCCAGACCAGGTTCCGGTTCACGCCACACGGCGACCCGGCGACCACGACGAAAGGACGGCGGCCATGAAGCCGGACATCCACCCGCAGTATGCGACCACCGAGGTCACCTGTTCCTGCGGCAACGCTTTCACCACCCGCAGCACCGCCAAGGGCGGCACGATCCATGTGGAGACGTGCTCCGTCTGCCACCCGTTCTACACGGGCAAGCAGCGTGTGCTCGACACGGCCGGCCGGGTCGCGAAGTTCCAGCAGAAGTACGCGAAGGTCCAGGCCAAGAAGGCCTAGCTGCGCCTCCGGCGCCCGCACCACCTCCGTCCTGGCACGGGGGTCGGTGCGGGCGCCGACTTCGTCCTTGGCCGTTTTCTCCCGCAATGGGGTTCTCCATGAGCACCGACACCTCCTCAGGCCAGCGACTGCAGGCGCTTCTCGCCGAATATCAGGAGCTCGAGCAGAAGCTCGCCGACCCGAGCATCCACGCCGACCAGGGCCTGGCTCGCAAGACCGGCCGGCGCTTCGCCGAGCTGTCGCCGATCGCGAAGACCTCCGGCGAGCTCGACGCGGCCCGCGAGGACCTCGCGGCGGCCCGCGAGCTGGCCGCCGAGGACCCGGCGTTCGGCGGCGAGGCCGACGAGCTGGAGGCGCGCATCCCGCACATCGAGGAGCGCCTGGCCGAGCTGCTCGCCCCGCGCGACCCCAACGACGCCAAGGACATCATCCTGGAGGTCAAGGCGGGCGAGGGCGGCGAGGAGTCCGCCCTGTTCGCCGGCGACCTGCTGCGGATGTACATGCGCTACGCCGAGCGCCACGGCTGGCAGACCGAGGTCCTCGACTCGCAGGAGTCCGACCTGGGCGGCTTCAAGGACGTCGCCGTGTCCATCAAGACCCGTGGCATCCCCGAGGCCGGCAACGGCGTCTGGTCCAGGCTCAAGTGGGAGGGCGGCGTCCACCGCGTCCAGCGCGTGCCGGCCACCGAGTCGCAGGGCCGCATCCACACCAGCGCCGCCGGTGTCCTCGTCACCCCCGAGATCGAGGAGGCGGGCGAGATCGAGGTCGACGCCAACGACCTGCGCATCGACGTCTTCCGCTCCTCGGGCCCCGGCGGCCAGAGCGTCAACACCACTGACTCCGCCGTCCGCATCACGCACCTTCCGACCGGCATCGTCGTCTCCTGCCAGAACGAGCGCTCCCAGCTGCAGAACAAGGACCGCGCGATGCGCATGCTCAAGGTCAAGCTGGCCGCCCTCGCCGAGGAGCAGGCCGCCGCCGCGGCAGGCGACGCCCGCCGCTCCCAGGTGCGCACCGTCGACCGCTCCGAGCGCATCCGCACCTACAACTACCCGCAGAACCGTATCTCCGACCACCGCATCGGTTACACGGCGTACAACCTGGACCTGGCCATGGCCGGCGACCTCGACGGCGTCCTGGACGCCCTGGCCGACGCCGACCGCAAGGCCCGCCTCGCGGGTGACGACCAGCTCAGCCGAGGGTGATGCGGGTCTAACGCAGACGTCACATAGCGGAAACGGTGCAGGGGCAGCCTGGAGTCAGGTAGCGTTTCGAGCCGGATGACCTTACCGATCGTGATCACGCTGCCGAGCCGAGCCTCCGGAGGGACGCCATGCCATCGTCGCCCGTCGACCTGTCCACAGCCCCACGCGTAGTGGTCGGCACCGCCGCCGACCTGATCTACAAGGTGGGTCTGTCGATGCTCGGCGCCGACCGCATGCCCACCGCCAAGGCCAACGCCTGGGCCGCCGTCTGCGCCGACCAGGAGCGCGCCCGCATCCGCGAGGAGAACGCCCGCATCCTGCACGCCGTCCGCTGACCCGCCCCCAGCTCTTTCCTCACGACTCTTTCCTCACGCTGCGACCCCCTCCCAATTCCGAAATATCCGGCACCTTGGGAGCACTGTCGCCACCCCGACACCTCGCCAGCATCCCACCTGGCCTCTCGCGCAGCGCATCTTCCGGATCATGTGGAACCGCTCCGGCACCGCCCGGTCAAGCAAGCGATGTTCGCCACTACCTGATGATCCCGTGCGGTTTCCGGTAGCCAGGACTGCGGAACTGATTCAGGACCGCCCGGAGCTTCCGTGATCCGGTAGAGATTGTGTAGTCAGGGGTGCACAAGGTCTTCCGGATCATGGGGATTGGCCTGGTACCGCCCGGTCTATCGAGCGATGTTCGCCACTACCTCGTGATCCCGTGCGGTTCTGGTGGTCGGGACTGCCGAGCTGATTTGGGACTGCCCGGAGTTTCCGTGATCCGGTAGAGATTGTGTGGTCAGGGGTGCATAAGGTCTTCCGGATCATGGGGGTTGGTCTGGTACCGCCCGGTCTGGCGAGCGATGTTTGTCACTGCCTCGTGATCCCGTGTGGTTCTGGTAGCCAGGACTACCGAAACCATTCGAATCGTGAGAGAGCAGGCCCCGGCCACCGCGGTGGGTGGCCACCGGATGCGGCGCGCAGGCGGCGCTTGGCCTGGCTCGCGTCTCGGCGCGGGCAGTGCGTCGCGGAGCGGCGCATTGGGGTGCGGGTGAGAATCCCCGCCGGGACCCGCCGCGCAGCGGTGGGGCGGAAGCACAGCTCAGCTGGCGGCGCGGGGGCGGGGGGTTTTGGCGCGCAGCATGGCGTGGTCGGCGGCTTCGAAGGCTTCGGCGACCGACTCGAAGTCCTCGCCCGACAGGCCGGCCCAGCCGATGGTGACGCCGACGGGGGTGCCCGGGACGAGGGCGTGCCAGTCCTCGGCGGCGACGGCGGCGACGATGCGGCGCTGGATCTCGCGGGCCTCGGCGGCCGAGGTGGTGGGCAGGACGACGACGAACTCGTCGCCGCCGTAGCGGGCCACGAAGTCGCCCTTGCGCATGACGCGGTTGAGCACGCCGGCGACGCGTTGCAGGACGAGGTCGCCGGAGAGGTGGCCGTGGCGGGTGTTGACCTGTTTGAAGCCGTCCAGGTCGCAGACGCCCAGGACGGCGTGGCCGCCGGTGGCGACGAGCTTGGTGACGTGCTCCTCGAGGTAGCGGCGGTTGGGCAGGCCGGTGAGGGGGTCGGTCTGGGCCTCGCCGCGGTGGAAGTCGACGCGGCGGACCAGGTCCTCGTGGTCCAGGAGCGCGGCGATGCCTTCCACGAAGAGGTCGCGGAGCCGGTCGGGCTGCACGTTGGCGACGTGGAAGGCATGGCGGTCGGCGTGGTACGCCGAGCGGTAGTCGCCGGTGCCCAGATGGGCCAGGGCGCGGAGGCGGTGCTGCTCGGCGGCGCCCAGGGACTCGTCGCTGACGTGGGCGGTCTCCAGGCGGGCGACGGCCTCGATCGGGCGGCGCTCGGCGATGGCCTTGCAGACGGCGCCGAGGGTGCGCAGGTCGCGGGCGCGGGTGGACATGCCGGCGGACTCCAGCAGCGGCCACGGGTCGACGTCGGTGACGAGGCCCTGGATGCCGAGGGTGCCCAGGCGCAGGACCGCGTAGCCGAGCGCGCCGCGTGCGATGGGGCGCAGCTTGTCGAGGTCGTTGTCCTTGTGCTTGCGCTCGAGGTCGCTCACGACGTCGCGCAGTATGCGCTGGCAGCCCTCGCTGTCGCCGAGGTGGTCCAGCTCGACGGCGTGCAGGAGGCGGATCTGCGGGGTGGCGAAGTCCGTGTTGGCGGTGGCGACCCCGACCTCGGCGGCGACCTCGCGAGCCTTCTCCATGGCGGCGTTCGCGTGCTCGTGGAAGCCGGTGTAGGAGTAGGCCATCGCCAGGTTGTGCCAGCCCCACGCGGTGGTCTCGTCGGTGAGCTCGACGGCGCCGAGGGCCCGCGAGCCGTGCACGAGCGCGCGGACGCAGCGGTCCAGCGAGCCCGCCCGCAGGGCGACGATCGCGGCGAGGGCCTGCAGCTCACCGTACTGCGCCGGGTCCTGCACCTGGCGGGCGGCGGCGAGGCCGGCGTCGAGGGCGGCCGGGTAGTCCTCGGCGCGGCCCATGTTGATCAGGGCGATGAGCCGCAGGGTGAGCGCCTCGACGCGGTCGTGCGGGGGCTGGTCGCCGGCCAGGATGCGGTCGATGACCGTCATCGCCTCGCCGAGGTGGTCGTCGAAGATCAGGCGCCGGGCGCGGGTCAGCTCCGACGTGCGGTCTGCCACCGCCATCGGGCCCTCCTTTCGCGCGCCCCATGATTATGGGGTGCACAGCACCGAAGATGACATGCCGGACGGCGAAACCGCCACGCTTTCCATGGTGATCGCGACCGCCACCCGCGCGCTGGACCTCGCGGGGGTGGCGTCGCCGCGGGTCGACGCGGAGCTGATCGCCGCCCACGTGCTGGGAATCTCCAGGTCGCGGCTGCTGACCGCACCCTTGCCGGACGCGGGACAACGGGCGCGGATCAGCGACCTCGTCGGCCGGAGAAGCGCGCGGGTTCCGTTGCAGCACCTGACCGGCACGGCGCCGTTCTACGGGCACGAGCTCGCGGTCGGCGAGGGCGTCTTCATCCCACGGTTCGAGACGGAGCTGCTGGTGGAGTGGGCGCAGAAGGCGCGGCGGCAGCTCGTACAGACGCCGAAAACGACAATCGTGGACCTCTGTGGCGGGTCGGGAGCCATCGCCATCGCGATGCAAGACGCGGGCACCGACGTGTGGTGCGTGGAGCGGAGCCCCGCCGCGCTGCGGTGGCTGCGGCGCAACGTGGCGGGCCTGGCGCCGGACGTCCACGTGGTCGAGGGCGACGTGACCGACCCGGCCACCCTGCGCGAGCTCGACGGCACGGTCGACCTGGTGCTGAGCAACCCGCCCTACGTCCCGGAAGGCGCGCCGGTCGATGTGGAGGTTTCGGTGTACGACCCGCACGACGCCGTGTTCGCGGGCGGCGACGGCCTGGCGCTCATGCCGGGGCTCGTCGACCGGGCGGCCGGGCTGCTGCGGCCCGGCGGGCGGCTGGGGATCGAGCACGACGACAGCCACGGCGAGACGCTGCCGGCGCTGATCCGCGCGACCGGGCGCTTCGACGAGGTGACGGACCACCGCGATCTCGCCGGACGCCCGCGCTTCGTCACCGCCCGGCGGGTGGCAGACTAGCCGCGTGATGCTCTACGACTGCAGCCAGCTTGCCGAGCGCGACCGTGGGATCGCCGCCGCGATCGAGGCGGTGGGCCGCGGCGACCTGGTCGTCATGCCGACCGACACGGTTTACGGCATCGGCGCCGACGCGTTCAAGTCCTGGTCGGTCACCGCGCTCAACAACGCCAAGGGCAGCTCCGCGCCGGTGCCGGTGCTCGTCGGCTCCCGGCACACCCTCGACGGGCTCGTCTTCGGGCTGCCGCAGGCGGCGCGCGACCTCGTCGACGCGTTCTGGCCGGGCGCGCTCACGATCGTCGTCGAGCACGCGCCGAGCCTGCAGTGGGACCTCGGCGGCGGCGACGGCACGGTCGCGGTGCGCATGCCGCTGCACCCGATCGCGCTGGAGGTGCTGCGCGAGACCGGACCGATGGCGGTCTCGTCGGCCAACAAGCAGGGCCAGCCGGCGGCGGAGACCGCGGCCGAGGCCCGCGACCAGCTGGGCTATTCGGTGAGCGTCTACCTGGAGGGTGGCCCGTGCCCCGAGCCGGTCGCCAGCACGATCATCTCGGTGACCAACAGCGAGCACCGGGTGCTGCGGGCCGGCGCGATCCCGATCGAGAAGCTGCGCGAGGTCGTGCCGACCCTGATCGGCCTGGAGGACTGAGGCCGCATGGCGCCGTTCAGCGTCCTGTGCGTGTGCATGGGCAACATCTGCCGGTCGCCGATGGCCGAGCGGCTGCTCGTCGCCGACCTCGCCGCCCTCGGCGCGCCGCCTGACCTGGTCTATGTCCACGGCGCCGGCACCGGCGGATGGCACGCGGGGGAGCCGATGGACCCGCAGGCGGCCCGGCAGGTGCTCGCCCGGGGTGGCGACACCGCGGGCTTCCGCGCCCGCAAGCTGCTGGCCGAGCACGTCGACGCCTCGGATCTGGTGCTGACCGCGACGGCCGAACAGGTCGACTTCGTGGTGTCCCTGCGACCGGACGCGGCGAGCCGGACGTTCGTGTGGGGGCAGTTCGCGCGCCTGCTGCCGTCGGTGGCGGCGGACCTGCCCGCGACCGCCGACGTGTACGACCGTGGCGTGGCGCTCGTCGACCTGGTGGACAAGGCCCGCGACGAGGTGCGTGACGAGGACGACCTGGCCGATCCGTGGGGCCGCCCCGACGACTTCTTCGGCATCGTCGCCGACCAGGTCCAGGCGCTGACCCGCCCCCTCGCGGCGGCGCTGCTCAACCGCTGACCGCGCGCCGACGCACGAGAAGACCGCGCGCCGACGCACGGGGAAGACCGCGTGCCGGCGCACGGGGAAGACGGTCAGCCGCTGACGTCCGCGGTCTCGGTCAAGGGCAGGCGCTCGGCCGAGCGGGCGATGTCGCGCGCCATGCCGCCGAAGATGACCGCGTGGAAGGGCGCGACGGCGAGCCAGTACAGGTGGCCGGCCAGTCCGCGCGGCAGGAAGACGGCGCGCTGCTCGTACACCAGCCGCCCCCGCTGATCGAGTGCCACGCGCATCTCGAGCCAGGCCTGACCCGGAAGCTTCATCTCGGCGCGCAGCCGCAGCAGCTCGCCCGGCACGATCTCCTCGACGCGCCAGAAGTCCAGCGCCTCGCCGACGTAGAGGCGGTGCGGGTCGCGGCGGCCGCGGCGCAGCCCGACCCCGCCCACGAGCCGGTCCAGCCAGCCGCGGACCGACCAGGCGAGCGGGAAGGAGTGCCAGCCGTTCTGCCCGCCGATCGCCTCGATGACGCGCCACAGCTGGTCCGGCGCGGCCTCGACGGTCCGGCTGCGTTCGTCGCGGTACACCGTGCCGCCGGACCACGCGGGATCCGACGGCAGCGGGTCGCTCGGCGCGCCCGGGAGCGCCGCGTTGGCCCAGCGGGTCTCCACGTCCGCGTCGCGGATCCTGCGCAGCGCGAGCCGGACGGCGAGGTCGAAGCCGGTGAGCCCGTCGTGCGGGTCGGGCACGAACGCGGCGATGTCGTGCTCGCGGCAGACCGCCTCGTGGATGAGGCTGCCGACGAGCGGGCGGGCGATCCGGTTGGGCACCGGTGTGACCAGGCCGACCCAGTGCGACGACAGCCACGGGGTGAGCGCCCGGACCGGCAGCACGGTCCGCCGCGGGAGGCCCGCGACGACGGCGTACCGCCGCATCATCTCGGCGTACGTGAGCACGTCGGGACCGCCGATGTCGAACGCCCGGTTGAGCGGCACGGGGAAGACGGTCGCGGCGGCGACGAGGTAGCGCAGGACGTCGCGGATCGCGATCGGCTGGATCCGGTTGTGCACCCAGCGGGGGGTGATCATGACGGGCAGTCGCTCGGTGAGGTACCGCAGCATCTCGAACGACGCCGAGCCGGAGCCGATGATGACGGCCGCGCGCAGCACGACGGTCGGCACGCCGCTGCGCAGGAAGATGTCGGCGACCTCGCCGCGCGAGCGCAGATGCGGCGAGGCGGTCTTCTCGCTCGGCGACGGCCCGCCCAGATAGACGATCCGCTGCACGCCGGCGTCGACCGCGGCGACGGCGAGGTTGAGCGCGCTGAGCCGGTCGACGTCCTCGAACGCCGCCTGCCCGAGCGCGTGGACCAGGTAGTAGACGACGTCGACGTCGCGCATGGCGTCGGTGAGGCGCTCGTCCTGCTCCTCCACGAGGTCGCCCTGCACGATCTCGACGCGGCCGGCCCACGGCACGTCCCGCAGCCGCCGCGGGTCGCGGGTCAGGCAGCGGACCTCGTGGCCCGCGGCGAGGAGACGGGGGACCAGCCGGCCGCCGACATACCCGGTCGCGCCGGTCACGAGGCATCGCATGACTTCATGCTTACCCTGCGCTCATGCCCCCTAGACTCGTTTTCATGGGCGACACCTACTGGGGGCCGGACTTCGACGCGCTCCGCGAGACGGACCCGCAGATCGCCGACGTCGTCCTCGACGAGCTGCAACGCCTGCGCGGCGGCCTGCAGCTCATCGCGAGCGAAAACTTCACCTCGCCCGCGGTCCTGGCCGCGCTGGGTTCGACGCTGACCAACAAGTACGCGGAGGGCTACCCGGGCCGCCGCTACTACGGCGGCTGCGCGGCCGTCGACCGGGCCGAGGAGCTCGCGATCGAGCGGGCCAAGGCGCTGTTCGGCGCCGAGCACGCCAACGTCCAGCCGCACAGCGGCGCGAGCGCCAACCTCGCGGCGTACGCGGCGCTGCTCATGCCCGGCGACACCGTTCTGGCGATAGAGCTGCCGCACGGCGGGCACCTCACCCACGGCAGCAAGGTCAACTTCTCCGGCAAGTGGTTCAACACGGTCGGGTACCCGGTGCGCCGCGAGGACGAGCTGATCGACTACGACGAGGTGCGCGACCTCGCCCTCAGCCATCGTCCCGCGATGATCATCTGCGGGGCCACCGCCTATCCGCGGCTGATCGACTTCGCCCGCTTCCGCGCGATCGCCGACGAGGTCGGCGCCTACCTGATGGTCGACGCGGCGCACTTCATCGGCCTCGTCGCCGGCAAGGCGATCCCGTCGCCGGTCGAGCACGCCGACGTGGTCAGCTGCACGACGCACAAGGTGCTGCGCGGCCCGCGCGGCGGCATGCTGCTGTGCCGGGAGTCCCTCGCGCAGCGCATCGACAAGGCGGTCTTCCCGTTCACGCAGGGCGGGCCGCTCATGCACGCGGTCGCGGCGAAGGCGGTCGCGCTGCACGAGGCGGCGCAGCCGGCGTTCGTGGACTACGCGGCCCAGGTCGTGCGCAACGCGCGGGCGCTCGCCGCCGGGCTCGAGGCGCAGGGGATGCGGCCGGTGTCCGGCGGCACCGACACCCACCTGGCCCTCATCGACCTGCGCGGGCTCGGGATCACCGGGCGCGACGCCGAGGAGCGCTGCGACGCCGCGGGGATCACCCTGAACAAGAACGCCATCCCGTACGACCCGGAGAAGCCGATGACCGCCTCCGGGGTGCGGGTCGGCACGCCTTCGGTGACGACGCAGGGGATGGGCGAGGCGGAGATGGCCGAGATCGCTGAGCTGATCGGCGGCGCGATCCGCGGTGAGCAGGTCGGCGACCGGGTGACCGAGCTGGTCGGGCGGTTCCCGGCGTATCCTGCTCCACTGTGAGGAAGCGACTGCAGCACCTGCCGACCGCGTTGATCGCGATGGGCGGCCTGCTCGTGGCCGCCGTGCCGCTCGCCTGGTGGCGTGACGGCGGCACCGGCGCGCTCGGCGCCCTCGCCGGTGTGGCGCTCGTCATGCTGAGCTACACCGTGTCGAGCCTGATCATCGCGGTGACCGACCTGCGGGCCCGGCACCTGCTGATGCCGGTGGCGCTCGGCACGTACATCCTGAAGTTCGCGATCATCGGCGTCGTCATGTGGATCGTGGCGGAGACCGGCTGGGGCGGCCTGCCGTGGCTGGGCGCGCTGGTGATCGCCGGGACGCTGATCTGGGTCGCCGCCCAGGCGGTCTGGGTGTGGCGGGCGAAGATCCCCTACGTGGAGATCGAGCCCTCCTAGCGGCGCCGTCAGCAGGGATTGCGGCGCTCTCCGCTGGCGTTCGACAGCCCGGAGTTGCGCCGGTTGTCGTACACGTTGGCCTCCACGTGGGTGCGGAAGGTGCCGGCCGCGCAGGCGGTGCCGACCTGCCGGGTCCTGGCCGCCGCGGACTGCTCGCGGGTCGTGTAAGCCGCGTTGGTGACGAACGTGTCCTGGGCCACCGTGACCCAGGTGCCGCCGTCGTTGCGCTGCAGGCGGATGGTGACGGTCAGCCCGTCGGGACCGGGGGAGTCGCAGCGGAACTGCGCGGCGGCGACGATCCTGCCGCCCTTCTCCGCGGGTCGCTGCGGTGAAACCGAACACACGACCCGCTGGCCGCCGCCGCTCGACGCCGTCCGCGACCTGTCGCCGGGGTCGGTCTTGGTGATCACGATGGCGGTCAGAATGACGAAAAACGCGATGACGGCGTTGCGCAAGGTCATCACCCCCATACGCATTGTTATCCTTGACCTTCAGCTAACCCCCTGGGAGTGACCGTGCGCAACATTCACTCACGCATCAGTCGTGTAGTTGACGTTCGCCTGGCGTTAGGCGTAGTAACGTTGACGGCCGTCGGTTGATGGCACCCGGCCCCTAGAGCAACCCCCGCGCGACGAGCACGCGGGGGTCGATGCACGGGTGCTCCCGGCAGGCTGATATGGTCACCGCGTCATGGCCGGTAACCAGACACCCAAGCAGTCCGGATCGAGTGGTGCCAACGAAGGTTGGGCCGCCGTCGGATACCTCATCTCGGGCATCGCCGTGTGGGGCTTCGTCGGCTGGCTGATCGACGAGTGGCTCAACGCCGGAGGAATCGTCACGGCGATCGGGTGTGTGCTCGGCGCCGCTGGTGGCATCTACCTGGTCGTCAAGCGCCTCGGCGCCTGACGCACCGGTTGTATTGATAAACGAGAGGGACGTGGTGAGCGGTCTGGTTCTGGCGGAGACGCCTTTCCCGCCCAGCGTGGAAGACATCTTCCCTCCCCACCTGTTCGGTGTGGAGTGGCTGACCAAGTTCAGCCTGTTCCTGTGGCTGGCCGTGGCGCTGGTGCTCATCTACTTCCTGGTCTCCTACCGCGACCCCAAGATCGTCCCGACCAAGAAGCAGTGGCTCGCCGAGTCGATCTACGGCTTCGTGCGGGAAGGCGTCGCGAAGGACGTCATCGGCCACGAGGGGCTGCGGTTCGCGCCATACCTCGCGTCGCTGTTCGTCTTCATCCTGGTCGGCAACATCTTCTCGATCATCCCGTTCATCCAGGTCTCGCCGATGGCGCACATCGCGTTCCCGGCCGGCCTGGCGATCTGCACGTATGTGCTGTACCTGTTCCAGGGCATCAAGAAGCACGGCTTCGCCGGCTACATCAAGCACGCCGTCTACCTGCCCGCCCCGTGGTACATGCAGTTCCTGCTGATCCCGATCGAGTTCCTGCAGGCCTTCATCCTCCAGCCGGTCACGCTCGCCCTGCGTCTGTTCGCCAACATGTTCGCCGGGCACATGCTGCTGCTGGTCTTCACGCTCGGCGGCTTCGCGCTGCTCAACGCGGAGAGCT
Source organism: Dactylosporangium sp. NPDC050588 (assembly GCF_040654975.1). NCBI lineage: Bacteria > Bacillati > Actinomycetota > Actinomycetes > Micromonosporales > Micromonosporaceae > Dactylosporangium > Dactylosporangium sp. NPDC050588. The sequence goes on from NZ_JBFAJA010000014.1 coordinate 31,460, forward strand.
TCTTCCTCAAGCCCATCTCGCTGGTCTCGTGGGCGATGACCATCGGGCTCACCTTCTTCGAGCTGCTGATCGCGGCGCTGCAGGCCTATGTCTTCACGCTGCTGACCGCCAACTACCTGGCCGGCGTTCTCGCCGACGAGCACTGAGCGCACCCCCGCTTCGAATTCGAAAGCGAAACGCACCACCTTTTTTCAGTTGTCCCGCGTGAACGTCACGCGAGATCTCAGGAGGAATTCCACATGGACCACCTGGCAGCAGTCAACGGCAGCCTCAGCGCCATCGGCTACGGCCTTGCCGCCATCGGCCCCGGTATCGGCGTCGGCATCATCTTCGCGTCGTACATCCAGTCCACGGCTCGCCAGCCCGAGTCGGCCGGTCTGACCCGTACGTACATGTTCCTCGGCTTCGCCGTGGTCGAGGCGCTCGCCCTCCTCGGCATCGCCTTCGGCTTCGTCTTCAAGTAAGCCACCCGCCTCCACCAACATTTAGAGCGGGAGGTTTCCCATGCTGCAGTTCCTGGCTGAAGAGGGAGCTGGACACAACCCGATCATCCCGATCTGGCAGGAGATCGTCGTCGGCCTGATCGCCTTCGGCATCCTGTGCTTCGTGCTGATGAAGTTCGTCTTCCCGCGCATGGAGGAGACCTTCCGCGCACGGGTCGACGCGATCGAGGGTGGCATCAAGCGCGCCGAGGAGGCGCAGGCCGAGGCCAACCGGCTGCTGGAGCAGTACAAGCAGCAGCTCGCCGAGGCTCGCACCGAGGCGGCCAGCATCCGTGACGAGGCGCGCGCCGACGCCACGGGCATCCGTGAGGACATCCTCGCGAAGGCCCGTGAGGAGAGCGACCGCATCATCGCGGCCGGCCGCGAGGCCCTGCAGACCGAGCGGCAGACCATCGTCCGTCAGCTGCGTGCCGAGATCGGCTCGCTCGCGGTCGACCTCGCCGGCCGGATCGTCGGGGAGTCGCTGGAGGAAGAGGCCCGCCGCCGTGGCACGGTCGAGCGGTTCCTCGACGAGATCGGTGACAGTCCTGCCGGCACCGCAGGGCGGCGTTGATGGACACCATCAACCGGGAGTCCTACGGAGCCGCTGCCGACCAGCTCGCCGCATTCGCGGCGAGCGCTGACGTTCAGCGGATCGGTGCCGTCGGCGAGGAGATCCTCGCGGTGGCCGGGCTGCTGGGGCGTGAGCGGCGGCTGCGCCGGGCCCTGGCCGACCCGGGTCGCTCCGGCGACGACCACGCCGCGCTCCTTCGCTCGGTCCTTTCGGGCAAGGTCAGCGCCGAGGCCGTCGACATCCTCGCGACCCTGGTCACGGGCCGCTGGTCCGGCCCCGGTGCGCTCCTGGACGGCGTCGAGCTGCTCGGGGTCACCGCGGTGCTGTCCGGCGTCGACCGCGCCGGCGACCTCGGCGACGTCGAGGACGAGCTCTTCCGGTTCGGGCAGGTCGTCTCCGGCGACACCCGTCTCGCCACGGCGCTCGCCGACTCCACGTCGCCGCTGCCGGCGCGGGTCCAGCTGATCCAGGACCTGCTCGGTGGCAAGGTCAAGCCGGCCACCGCCCGGCTCGCGGAGCTGGCGGCCGCCGGATTCGGCGGCCGGGGCTTCGAGAGCTCGTTGACCCGCCTCATCGAGCTGGCCGCGAAGCAGCGCGACCACTCGGTGGCCTACGTCACGACCGCGGTCCCCCTGACCGAGGCTGACGAGCAGCGCCTGGCCGGTCGTCTCGCCGAGCTGTACGGTCGAGAGGTCTCCCTGAAGATCGACGTCGATCCTCGCATCCTCGGTGGTGTGCGGGTCAAGGTCGGGTCGGACCTGTATGACGGCACGGTGTCGCGGCGTCTCGCCGAGGCGAAGACGGCACTCGCCAACTAATCCCCGAAGCTTGATTCACTTCCAGATAGAAGGTTGAGGAATGGCCGAGCTGACCATCTCCTCGGACGACATTCGGGGCGCACTCGAGCGCTACGTGTCGTCCGTTGATTCACGGATCTCCCGCGAGGAGGTCGGCGTCGTCTCGTACGCCGGCGACGGTATCGCCCAGGTCGAGGGTCTGCCCTCGACGATGGCCAACGAGCTGCTCGAGTTCGAGGACGGCACGCTCGGCGTCTCGCTCAACCTTGACGTGCGCGAGATCGGTGTCGTCGTCCTCGGCGACTTCGAGCGCATCGAGGAAGGTCAGCAGGTCAAGCGGACCGGCCGCGTGCTCTCGGTCCCGGTCGGCGACGCCTTCCTCGGCCGCGTGGTCAACCCGCTCGGCGAGCCGATCGACGACCGTGGCGAGATCGCCAACGAGGGCTTCCGTGAGCTCGAGCTCCAGGCGCCCAACGTCATGGCCCGCCAGCCCGTCAAGGAGCCCCTGCAGACCGGCATCAAGGCGATCGACGCCATGACCGCCATCGGCCGGGGCCAGCGCCAGCTGATCATCGGTGACCGTAAGACGGGCAAGACCACGGTCGCGCTCGACACGATCATCAACCAGCGCGACAACTGGAAGTCCGGCGACCCGAAGAAGCAGGTCCGCTGCATCTACGTCGCCATCGGTCAGAAGGCCTCGACGATCGCCGCGACCCAGGGCATCCTCGAGGAGCAGGGCGCGATGGAGTACACCACCATCGTCGCCTCCCCGGCGTCCGACCCGGCGGGCTTCAAGTACCTGGCCCCCTACGCCGGCTCGGCCATCGGCCAGCACTGGATGTACGGCGGCAAGCACGTCCTGATCGTCTTCGACGACCTGACGAAGCAGGCCGAGGCCTACCGCGCCGTTTCGCTGCTGCTGCGCCGCCCGCCGGGCCGCGAGGCCTACCCGGGCGACGTCTTCTACTTGCACTCCCGGCTCCTGGAGCGCTGCGCGAAGCTGTCCGAGGAGCTCGGTGGCGGCTCGATGACCGGTCTGCCGATCATCGAGACCAAGGCCAACGACATCTCGGCGTACATCCCGACCAACGTCATCTCGATCACCGACGGTCAGGTCTTCCTCGAGTCCGACCTGTTCAACCAGGGCGTGCGCCCCGCCATCAACGTCGGCACCTCGGTGTCCCGCGTCGGCGGTTCCGCCCAGGTCAAGGGCATGAAGGACGTCGCCGGCCGCCTGCGGCTGGACCTCGCGCAGTACCGCGAGCTGGAGGCCTTCTCGGCGTTCGCGTCCGACCTGGACAAGGCGTCGCGGGCCCAGCTGGACAAGGGCGCCCGCCTGGTCGAGCTGCTCAAGCAGCCGCAGTTCTCCCCGTTCGCGGTCGAGGACCAGATCGTCTCGGTGTGGGCCGGCACCACCGGCAAGCTCGACGACGTGCCGGTCAGCGAGATCCGCCGCTTCGAGGGCGAGTTCCTGCAGTACCTCCGCAGCAACCGCAAGGAGCTCATCGCCGCCATCGCGGAGTCGAAGAAGCTGCCGCAGGAGACGATCGACGGCCTGACCGACGCGATCGCCCACTTCAAGAAGACGTTCACGGCGAAGGGTTCCGACGCGCCGCTCAACGAGGCTCCGGCCAAGGCGCTGCAGGGTGAGCAGGCTCGCGAGACCGTCACCCGCCAGGTCCGGAAGTCGGGCTGAGCCATGGCCGGTCAGGTACAGGCACTGCGCCGGAGGATCCGCACGGTCAAGTCGACCAAGAAGATCACCAAGGCGCAGGAGCTCGTCGCCACGAGCCGCATCGGTAAGGCACAGGAGCGGGTCGCCGCGTCGCTGCCCTACGCCGAGGCGATCACGGGCGTGCTGACGGCACTGGCGACCAACACCAACGTCGACCACCCGCTGCTGGTGCCGCGCACCCCGGTCCGCCGGGCCGGGGTGCTGCTGGTCACCAGCGACCGGGGCCTCTGCGGCGGCTACAACGCCAACGCGATCCGCCAGGCCGAGCAGCTCATCGCCCGCTTGCGCGCCGACGGCAAGCAGGTCGCGCTCTACGTCTCCGGGCGCAAGGGCGTGGCGTACTACCGGTTCCGCGGTCGCGAGATCGCGGGCAGCTGGACCGGTTTCTCCGAGCAGCCGCGGTTCGAGAACGCGCGGGAGATCGGCGAGACCCTGATCCAGGCCTTCGTCAACGGCGCCGACGACACGGTGGACGGCCCCGGCCCGGACGGCATCTACGGTGTCGACGAGCTGTACATGGTCCACACCCAGTTCCGCTCGCTCATGACGCAGACCCCCGTCGCGCGCATCGTCGCTCCGATGGAGGTCGAGGAGCAGCAGGTCTCCGGGCCGCTGCCGGCGTACGAGTTCGAGCCGGAGGCCGAGGAGCTGCTTGAGGCGCTCCTGCCGAAGTACATCAACACGCGGATCTTCGCGGCGTTGCTGGACTCGGCGGCGAGTGAGTCGGCGGCCCGCCGGCGTGCCATGAAGAGCGCCTCAGACAACGCCGACGACCTGCTGAAGCGGTACACGCGGGAGATGAACTCCGCGCGGCAGGCGGCGATCACCCAGGAGATCAGTGAGATCGTCGGCGGCGCCAACGCGCTGGCGGCGGCGGGAAGTGATGTGTGATGACTGCACCAGCGAAGACCGCGGTCGGCCGCGTCGTCCGGGTCATCGGCCCGGTCGTCGACGCCGAGTTCCCGCGCGACGCCATGCCCGACATCTACAACGCGTTGCACGTCGAGGTGACCCTGTCCGAGGGCACCAAGAAGCTGACGCTCGAGGTCGCGCAGCACCTCGGTGACAACCTGGTGCGCGCCATCTCCATGCAGCCGACGGACGGCCTCGTCCGCGGCGCCGAGGTGCACGACACCGGCGCGGGCATCTCGGTGCCGGTCGGCGACGTCACCAAGGGCCACGTGTTCAACGCCCTCGGCGAGGTGCTCAACGCCGACGAGTCGAAGCTCGAGATCAACGAGCGCTGGGAGATCCACCGCAAGGCTCCCGCGTACGCCGAGCTCGAGCCGAAGACCGAGATGCTGGAGACCGGCATCAAGGTCCTCGACCTGCTCGCGCCGTACGTGCGTGGTGGCAAGATCGGCCTGTTCGGTGGTGCCGGCGTCGGCAAGACCGTTCTGATCCAGGAGATGATCATCCGGGTCGCCCGGAACTTCGGTGGCACCTCGGTGTTCGCCGGCGTCGGCGAGCGCACCCGTGAGGGCAACGACCTCATCCTGGAGATGGCCGAGGGCAACGTCCTGGACAAGACCGCCCTGGTCTTCGGCCAGATGGACGAGCCGCCCGGCACCCGTCTGCGGGTCGCGCTGTCCGCGCTGACCATGGCGGAGTACTTCCGTGACGTGCAGAACCAGGAGGTGCTGCTCTTCATCGACAACATCTTCCGGTTCACGCAGGCCGGCTCGGAGGTCTCGACGCTGCTCGGCCGTATGCCGAGCGCCGTCGGCTACCAGCCGACCCTGGCCGACGAGATGGGTCAGCTGCAGGAGCGCATCACCTCCGTCCGGGGCAAGGCCATCACCTCGCTCCAGGCGATCTACGTGCCCGCCGACGACTACACCGACCCGGCGCCGGCCACCACGTTCGCCCACCTGGACGCGACGACCAACCTCGAGCGGTCGATCTCGGACAAGGGCATCTACCCGGCCGTCGACCCGCTGGCGTCCTCCTCGCGCATCCTCGCGCCTGAGTACGTCGGCATCGAGCACTACACGGTCGCCCGCGAGGTGCAGCGGATCCTGCAGAAGTACAAGGACCTGCAGGACATCATCGCCATCCTCGGTATGGACGAGCTGTCCGAAGAGGACAAGGTCACGGTCGGCCGTGCCCGGCGCATCGAGCGGTTCCTGTCGCAGAACACCTACGCGGCGGAGCAGTTCACCAACGTCCCCGGTTCGACCGTCCCGCTCAAGGAGACGATCGAGTCGTTCAAGAAGATCTCCGAGGGTGAGTACGATCACTTCCCCGAGCAGGCCTTCTTCATGTGTGGCGGTCTCGAGGACCTCGAGCGCAACGCGCACGAGCTCATGAAGGACTGACATATAGCCGTACGGCAAAGGGCGTCTCCCGCTTCGGGGGGCGCCCTTTTCTGCTTGGTTTTCAGGAAAACGCCACCATGACGGCGTGACATACGTCACGCTCTGAAGTGTTGAGTGGTCATCTGCAGCACGATTGCGGATCGCCGCTCCACCGGCATTTCAGGAGTTGTGCCAACGTGGCGAGGCCCACTGCTCGCCGCGTCGGATCATTGACTACACTCGGCAAAACCGAATCGCGCACACGAGGAGTAACTAGCGTGGCGAGGCAGCTGCACGTCGAGCTCGTAGCCGTCGAGGAAAAAGTCTGGTCCGGTGACGCCGACATGGTCATGGCGCGCACGACGGAGGGCGAGCTCGGTGTGCTTCCCGGTCACGCGCCGCTCCTCGGTCAGTTGGCCGAGCCCGGCCAGGTGCGCATCAAGCACTCCGGTGGGCAGGAGATCGCCTTCGACGTCTCGGGCGGGTTCCTCTCCGTCACGGCGACCGGGGTGACGGTGCTGGCCGAGAGCTGCACCCCCGCCTCCGCGCAAGCCGCGCACTGACCGGCGGGCGGCGTTGGTGAGGATCGTCGAGGGAATCGGCATCGGGGTCCTCATCCTGCTCGCCGCTCTGGCGCTGCTCTTCCTGCGCCGCGTGGTCATCGCCCGGCAGGGCGGCACGATCGAGCTGGGTGTCCGGCTGAGCACCATGGTGCCCGGCCGGGGCTGGTCCGCTGGCCTGGCCCGCTTCGCCGGCGACGAGCTGAAGTGGTATCGCATCTTCAGTTTCTGGCCCGGCCCGCGCCGGGTGCTTTCCCGGCGTGGGCTCTCCGTCGACCGTCGTCGCACCCCCGACCCGGCCGAGCTGCTGGTGCTTCCGCCGGACTGGGTGATCGTGCGGTGCGTCAGCCGGCAGTCGCCGGTCGAGATCGCGATGGCGGAGCGGGCGCTGACCGGGTTCCTGTCCTGGGTCGAGGCGGCCCCTCCGGGTGAGTCGACCCCGGAGACCCGGCCGTACAGGTATCGCACAAACTAAGCAGAAATTGACGTTTATCTTTCTCCTGGTGGGCACTGACGCCGTCTGAGAGCGCTCTCCCAGTGGCCGTCACCCCTAGGAGAACCACGTATGTCCAGATTGCTCGCTGCCGTGGTGATTTCCGCGGCAGTGCTGTTCGCGGTGCCCGCGCCCGCCTCTGCGGCCGCGACCTGCGGCACCACCGACATCGCGCTCAACCGGCCCGCCACCGCATCGTCGTCGGAGAACGACAGCCTGCTGCCGGCGAAGGCGTTCGACGGCAATCCCGCCACCCGCTGGTCGAGCGCCTTCAGCGACCCGCAGTGGCTCCAGGTCGACCTCGGCGGCGCCCAACTGCTGTGCCGGGTCGTGCTGCGGTGGGAGGCCGCCTACGCCCGCACGTTCACGCTGCAGGGCTCGCCGGACGGCACGCCGTGGTTCGACCTCGTGCCGGCGGCCACCGGCACCGGCGGGACGCAGACCCTGTCCGTCGCCGCCACGTCGGCCGCCCGGCACGTCCGCCTGACCGGCCTCACCCGCGCCACCCGCTACGGCTACTCGTTGTTCGAGGTCGAGGTGTACCCGGCGGTGGTGCCCCCGACCGCTTCGGCGGCGTGGCCCACCTGGGGCGGCGGCGCCGGACACGCGGGCGTCAACCTGGGGGAGCGGACACTCGGCGCCGCCAACGTGGGGACCCTGCACCGGCTGCGGCTGGCCGGCGCCGACATCGAGGCGCCCGTCGTCGCCAACGGCATCGCCTACGGTCAGGCGAACACCTTGCAGTTCGCCGCCACCGACCCGGCGTCCGGCGCGGTGCGCTGGACCACGCCGCCAGCGACCGAGCCCGCGCTGCGCTACACCACCGGCGGGACCGTCGGCAACGGCCTCGCCTACGCCGGGACGCAGATCGGCTTCATCCACGCGTTCGACGCCATGACCGGGGTCGAGCGGTGGAACTTCCGCATCGACGGCAACCAGCTCTTCAACGCGCCGATCCTGGTCGGTGGCACCCTCTACGCCAAGGGTGACGCGCCGGGCGACAACACGCTCGTGTACGCCTTCGACGCCGCGACCGGCGCGGTGCGCTGGACCCGTGAGCTCACCGGCTACACGACGGCGACGGTGGCGTACGACAGCGGCCGGCTCTACGTCGCCGGCGGCAACGTCCAGACGCTGACCGCCATCGACGCGACCACGGGCGCGGTGCTGTGGTCGGTGCCCGCCAGCCAGTCGATGTTGACGCCGGTGGCCGCCTCGGGCCGGGTCGACCTCGGCTTCAACGGGCTGGTCGCCTACGACGGAGCCACCGGACGGACGCTGTGGACCCGCCCGGGCACCTTCGGCTTCCCCGCTGTGCAGGACACGACCCTCTACAGCGTCGACCTGGCCACCCCGCCGGTCCTGCACGCGATCGACCCGGCGACCGGCGCGGACGTCTACGGCACCTGACGGTTGGCCCCCGGCACCCACTTCACGTCGCCGTCCGGGTTCGCGATGCGGCCGAGGATGAACAGCAGGTCCGACAGCCGGTTCAGGTACTTCACCGCCAGCTCGTTCGTGTGCTCCGGGTCGAGCTCCATCAGCGCCCACGCGCTGCGCTCGGCCCGGCGCGTCACCGTCCTCGCCACGTTGAGCAGCGCCGCGCCGGGTGTGCCGCCGGGGAGGATGAACGAGTCGAGCTTCGGCAGGCGCTCGTTGAACTCGTCGCACCACGTCTCCAGCCGGGTCAGGTACTCCTCGGTGACCCGCAGCGGCGGATACTCGGGCTCCGCCGTGATCGGGTTGCACAGGTCCGCGCCCACGTCGAAGAGATCGTTCTGCACGACGGTCAGCACCGCCCGCAGTTCCTCGGCCAGCTCACCCATCGCGACCGCGACCCCGAGTGCGGCGTTGGCCTCGTCGACGTCGGCATACGCGCCGATGCGTGGATGGGTCTTCGGCACGCGGGAGAAGTCGCCCAATCCGGTCGTGCCGGTGTCACCGGTCTTCGTGTAGATGCGGGTGAGATGAATGGCCATGGGCTTCACCGTACGGAATGCACCTACGATGGCGGTCGTGGACGTGATCCGTGTGAAGGGCGGCGCCAGGCTCGCCGGTGACGTGTCGGTGGTCGGCGCCAAGAATTCCGCCTTGAAGCTCATGGCCGCCGCGCTGCTGGCGACCGGGCGTTCGGTGCTCACCAACGTGCCCCGCATCACCGACATCGCCATCATGGCGGAGGTGCTGCGCCGCCTCGGCTGCGAGGTCGAGCAGGACGAGGACCGCGTCATCATCGACGTGCCCGAGCGGCTCGGCACCGAGGCCGACTACGACCTCGTGCGCCGGCTGCGCGCCTCGATCTGCGTCCTCGGCCCGCTGCTGGCGCGCTGCGGCCACGTCCGCGTCGCGCACCCCGGCGGCGACGCGATCGGCTCGCGCGGCCTCGACATGCACGTCGAGGGCCTGCGCCGGATGGGCGCGGACATCTCCGGCGAGCACGGCTTCGTCATCGCCACCGCCCCCAAGCTGCACGGCGCCACCATCTGGCTCGACTTCCCGAGCGTCGGCGCCACCGAGAACCTGCTCATGGCCGCGGTACTGGCGAACGGCCGCACCGAGATCGACAACGCGGCCCGCGAGCCGGAGATCGTCGACATCTGCCGCATGCTCACCGACATGGGCGCCGACATCTCCGGCGCCGGCTCCTCCCGCCTCGTCATCGAGGGCGTCCCCGAGCTGCGCCCCGTCTCGCACCGCACCGTCGGCGACCGCATCGTCGCCGGCACCTGGGCCTTCGCTGCCGCCATGACCCGCGGCGACGTGACCGTGCACGGCATCGACCCGAGCTTCCTGGAGATCGCGCTGGACAAGGTCGCCACCGCGGGCGGCCAGGTCGACACCGCCCCGGACTCCTTCCGCGTCCGGATGGCCGACCGCCCCCGCGCCGTCGACGTGGTCACCCTGCCGTTCCCCGGCTTCGCCACCGACCTGCTGCCCATGGCGGTCGGCCTGGCCTCCGTCAGCGAGGGCTCGTCCCTCATCACGGAGAACATCTTCGACGGCCGCTTCATGTTCATCAACGAGATGTCCCGCCTCGGCGCCGACATCCGCACCGACGGCCACCACGCGGTGGTCCGCGGCGTCGAACGCCTCTCCGGCGCCCCGGTCACCGCCACCGACATCCGCGCCGGCGCGGGCCTGGCCATCGCCGGCCTCTGCGCCGACGGCGTCACCGAGATCCGCCACGTGCACCACATCGACCGCGGCTACCCGAGCTTCGAGTCGGACCTGCGCGGCCTGGGCGTCGAGGTCGAACGCGCCGTCGCACCCCCCGACCAGTTCGACTTCTGAGCTGCTGTAATTCCCCCCACCGCTGCCGCGGCGGGGCCCGGCGGGGATGCTCACCCGCACCCCAATGCGTCGCTCCGCGACGCACTGCCCGCGCCGAGACGCGAGGCAGGGCAAGCGGCGCATGCGCGCCGCATCCGGGTGCCGGGCGCCGTGGAAGCCTCATGATCCCGTGTGGTTCCGGTAGCCAGAGCTACTACAACCCTTCGGGATCACGGCGGGCCGCCGGTTTCCGTGATCCGGAAGAGTTTGTGCTGCTATGACGACACAAACTCTTCCGGATCATGAGGAGTGGGCGGAGGGTGGCCGGGCTGGGGTGGCGTAGCTGCTTGCGGTGCGGGTGAGGATCTCCGCCGGGCCGCCGCCGCGGAAGCGCAGCGGGGATTACTGCGCCAGGAGTAGGCGGGCGCGGTCGTACTCGTCGGCGAAGACGAGGACGCGGACCATGCCGTCGGGGCCGGTGGCGAGGGTGGCGCGCAGGCCGTTGCGGCGGAGGCGGTCGCGGACGTCGCGGGCGAAGGCCAGGTCGCCGATGAGCGAGACCGAGCGGAGCAGGCCGTAGTCGGGGGCGCTGCCGGGCTCCGGCAGGCGGACGCCGGACTGGCTCGGGCGCCGTTCGCCGAGGCGGAGCAGGCGGATGATCAGGATCAGGGTGGCGAGTGCGCCGGCGGACGCCGCCCATCCTGCGAGGTACATGAGGGGCACACTGACAGTCTGCCACTAGATGATCACCCTTCGGAGCCGGATAAGGTCAGCAGGTCAACGACGATGCGAGAGGGAGTCACATGGCGGGTCGACTGGCGGTCATCGGGGCGGGGCTGATGGGGTCTGGCATCGCCCAGGTCGCAGCGCAGGCCGGGTGGGAGGTGACGCTGCGGGACCTGACCGATGAGGCGACACGGCGCGGTGTGGACGGCATCGAGAAGTCGCTGACGAAGTTCGCGAGCAAGGGCGTGATCGCCGAGGGCGATGTGCAGCAGGCCCTCGCCAGGATCACCACCACCACCGACCTGGACGCGGCGGCGGAGGCGGACATCGTCGTGGAGGCGGTGTTCGAGCGGCTGGACGTGAAGCAGGAGCTGTTCGGCACGCTGGACAAGATCTGCCGGGCGGACGCGGTGCTGGCGACGAACACGTCCGCGATCCCGGTGACGCAGATCGCGACCGCGACGCAGCGGCCCGAGCAGGTCGTCGGGACGCACTTCTTCAGCCCGGTGCCGGTCATGAAGCTGTGCGAGCTGGTGCGCGGCTACAAGACCAGCGACGAGACGCTGGCGACGGCGCGGGCGTTCGCCGAGGAGATCGGCAAGACGTGCATCGTGGTCAACCGGGACGTCGCCGGGTTCGTCACCACGCGGCTGATCGCCGCGCTGGTGGTCGAGGCGGTGCAGCTGGTCGAGAGCGGCGTGGTGAGCGCCGAGGACCTCGACCTGGCGTGCAGGCTCGGCTTCGGCCACGCGATGGGGCCGCTGGCGACGACCGACCTGACCGGCGTCGACGTGCTGTACCACGCGGCGAAGAACATCCACACCGACACCGCCGACCCGAAGTTCTTCCCGCCGGAGCTGCTGGCGCGGATGGTCGTCGCCGGGGATTTGGGGCGCAAGACCGGGCAGGGCTTCTACAAGTACGCCTGAGCGAGCTCCGCCGGGGCTTCCAGCGCGACGGGAGCCCCCGGCAGGGTGAAGCTGAAGCGGCTGCCGCCGCCGGGGTTGTCCACCACGGTGATCGAGCCGCCGTGCCGGTCGATCACGCGGCGGCAGATGGCCAGTCCGAGGCCGGTGCCGCCGTACGACTGGCCGGTGTGCGCCCGGTGGAAGGACTCGAAGACGTAGGGCTTGTCGGCGTCGGGCACGCCGATGCCCCGGTCCGCGACCTCGACCCTGACCCAGCCCGGTCCGGCCGGTGACGCGCTGACGTCGACCTTCGGGCTGCGGTCGGGTTGGACGTACTTGAGGGCGTTACCGATCAGGTTGTCCAGCACCTGCCGCAGCATCGGCGGGTCGGCCTCGACCCATGGCAGCGGTCCGACGTAGATGTCCGGGCGGACGGCGAGGTGGTTGACCCGTTCGGCGACGACCTCGGCGACGAGCCCGCCCAGGTCGAGCGGCCGCGGCTTCAGGGCCGCGTCGCGGGCCGTGGTGTAGGCGAGCAGGTCGTCGATCAGCCGCCGCATCCGCACCACCCCGGCGCTGACCCGCTCGACGCTCGCACCGGCGTCACGAAGACCCGCGACGATCGCGTCCCGAGCGCCGGCGTCGCGAAGACCCGCGACGATCGCGTCCCGAGCGCCGGCGTCGCGAAAAACCGCGTCGCGAAAAACCGCGTCGTGGGAACCCGCGGCCAGCGTGTCCCGGGCGCCGTCGCCGAGCAGGGCCCAGGACGAGGACAGCAGCGCGTCGTGCGCCATCTCGGCGTGGGCGGCGATGACGGTCAGCGGGTTCTTCAGGTCGTGGGCGACGATGCCCGCGAAGGCGGTCAGGTCGCCCTCGCGCTCCCGTACCTCCGTGATGTCGTGGAAGACGGCGATGGCACCGCGCCGCCCGTCCACGTCGAGGGGCCGCCCGCTGACGGACAGCAGCGTGCCCTCCGGCCGGCCGGCGTTGCGGATGACCATCTCGATGCCGTCGGTCGACTCGCCGTCGAGGGCGCGCACCAGCGGCAGCTCCGCGGTCGGGAACTCGGTCCGGCCGTCAGGCCGGAAGATGCCGTAGTGCGCCTGCCAGGAATCCATCCCGGCGGCGTCCGCGTCCATGCCGAGGATCGCCTTGGCGGCCGGGTTGTGGACCAGGAAGGTGCCGTGCTCGTCGACCACGCCGACGCCGTCGCTGATCCGGTCGAGAATGCCGTTGAGCAGCGCGACCTGCCGGCGGGCGGTGCATTCGGCCTCGCGCAGCCCGGCGGTGGCGGACACGACCCTGGCCTCGGCGCGGGCCCGGCCGCCGGCGAGGGCCCACAGCATGACCACGACCAGCAGGGTCAGCGCCGTGCCGCCGGCGCCGATCGCGAGCGGGGCGGTGTCGGCCGGGCCGGTCAGCCCGGCGAGCCGGCGGGAGTCGGCGGCCAGGACGAGCCGCCAGTGCCGGTTCCCGACCGGGATCGCCACCTCGCGGCGCAGGTCGGTGCCGGGGATGCGGTGCAGGAACGCGACCCGGGTGTCCTGGCCGACGCCGTTGGCGGCCCACAGGTCCGCGTCGACCTTGCCCTGCGTGGCGGCGTCCAGCACACCGCCGACGAAGTCCTGCCCGCGCAGGCCGAACACGACCCAGCCCTTGAACGTCTTCGTGCCGACGGGCGTCGGGTTGCCGTACACGGGCGCGGCGATCGCGAACGAGCGCTGCTGCTGCGCGACGGGCAGGGAGCGGTCGCGCAGCAGGATGTACGTGTCGGACACGGCGGGCGCGCCGGCGCGGCGGGACTCGTTGAGGGCGGCGGTCGGCTCGGCGGACTGCGACAGGTCGGTGCCGGGGAGGGTCGCGGGCGCCCCGTCCAGCGGCCGGGAGAAGATGACGAACAGGTGCTCCCGCCCGCTGCCCTTGGCGGTCAGGTCGAGTCCCGAGACGCCGCGGTCCCGCCAGTACGCCTGGACCTGCTCCAACTGGGAGTCCTCGGCGGCCACGACGAAGACCAGCGAGGTGGCCCCGGGCAGTCCGGCGTCGCGCAGCGGGGCGGTGGTCGTGGCGAAGTCGTCGAAGGTCAGCGTCTCGTGCGACCCGACGGCCGCGGCGACGGTGCGCAGCGTGTCGAGGTACCGGTGAACCTCGGTGCGCACGGCCGCCTCGGCGAGCGACGTGTCGCGGTCCATGACGGCGTTGGCCCGGGCCTGCTGGTTGCTCCGCAGGGAGGCGGCCGCGTTCCAGGACGCCGCCAGCCCGAGGGCGAGGACCAGCAGGATCGCCAGGATGCCGGCAGCGCCGGCATGCCGGACCGCCGTGCCCAGCCGACCCATCACCCCGCACTGATCGGCAACCGGGTTGCAACCCTGAGTGAAACTATCCCCGGTCGGTCCAGCGGAACGTGAAGATGCACAGCGCCAGCCCGATCACGACCCAGGCGCCGAGCGCCACGGCCACGTGCCCGAGTGCCCAGGACCCGCCGACCTCCCGCGCCGCGAACGAGTCCGGCAGGAAGACCGAGCGCATGCCCTGGGTCATCCACTTCAGCGGGAACAGCGACGCGATGGAGCGCATCCAGTCGGGGAGGCTCGTGTACTGGAAGAACACGCCGGAGATGAACTGCAGTACCAACGCGACGGGGGTCACGATCGCCGGCGCGCCGCGTCCGGAGCGGGCGAGCGAGGAGAACGCGATCCCGCACAGCGTGCACGCGCTGATGCCGAGCACCGCGACCCAGGCGAACGTCGCCCACTTCGCCGTCGTCGCGGGCAGCGGCAGGTCGTAGAAGGCCGCCGCGGTCACGAGCAGCACCACGGTCTCGGCCGCGCCGATCGCCAGGACCATGACGACCTTGCCGATGAAGTACGCGGTCCGCGGCATCGGCGTGCCCCGCAGCCGCTTGAGGATCCCCTTCTCGCGCTCCATCGGGATCTGGATGGCGAGGGACTGGAACCCGGTGGTCAGCAGCCCGGCGGCGATCATGCCGGCGGCGAAGTACTGCGTGAACGACACGCCCGGGGCGATCTCGGCGTCGAAGACCGAGCCGAAGATGACGAGGAGCAGCAGCGGGAAGAAGAGCGTGAAGATCACCGACTCCCGGCTGCGCAGGAACTGCTTGATCTCCAGCCCGCCGCGGGCCAGTCCGAGCCGCAACGTGGTCATTCGCCGGCGCCGATCATCCGCAGGTACACGTCCTCGAGGCTGGGTCTGGTCACGGTCAGGCCGGGGACCTCGCCGCCGAACCGCGCGGCGAGCCGGGTCACGACCGCGGTCGGGGTGTCGGTCTGCTCCTGGCGCGGGCCGTCCGGCTCGTCCCAGGTGACGGTCGTGGCGGAGTTGCCGCGGTTGCCGAGCCGGGCGGGGGTGTCGACGGCGATGAGCTTGCCGCCGACGAGCACGCCGACCCGGTCGGCGAGGTTCTCGGCCTCGTCCAGGTAGTGGGTGGTGAGCAGGATCGTGGTGCCGGCCGCGGCGAGCGCGCGGATCAGCCCCCAGAACTCGCGCCGTGCCTCGGGGTCGAAGCCGGTGGTCGGCTCGTCGAGGAACAGCAGCTCGGGCCGGCCGATGATGCCGAGCGCCACGTCGAGGCGGCGCTTCTGCCCGCCGGACAGGATCCGCGTCCGTGCGCCGCGCTTGTCGGCGAGCCCGACCCGCTCGATGACGGCGTCCGGGTCGTCGGCGTTGCGGTAGTACAGCGCGAAGTGGTGCACGACCTCGCGCACGGTCAGGTCGTCGAACTCGCCGGTGCTCTGCAGCACGATGCCCACCCGCTGCCGCCACGCCGCGTCGCCGTCGTGCGGGTCGACGCCCAGCACGGTCGCCTCGCCACTCGTACGCCGGCGGAACCCCTCGAGAATCTCGACCGTCGTCGTCTTGCCCGCGCCGTTGGGGCCCAGCAGCGCGAAGACCTCACCGCGGTGCACGTCGAGGTCGACGCCGTCGACGGCGACATGTCCCCGGTACCGCTTGTGTAGCCCACGCACGGTGATCGCATCCGTCACGGCGTTCACTATAGGCACGAGGGCTCCGGTGAGGATTTTCACCGGCCTCACCAAATTACCGTTCAGTAAGGTGCTTGTATGGCGAAGCTCCCCGAGCGCGACCGCCCGTGGGTCATGCGCACCTATGCCGGCCACTCGTCAGCGGCCGCTTCCAACGCGCTGTTCCGGCGCAACCTCGGCAAGGGACAGACGGGCCTGTCGGTCGCGTTCGACCTGCCCACACAGACCGGCTACGACCCCGACGCCGAACTGGCGCGTGGCGAGGTCGGCCGGGTCGGCGTGCCGGTCGCGCACCTCGGCGACATGCGCACGCTCTTCGACGGCATCGACCTCGGTCTCGCGAACACCTCGATGACCATCAACGCCACCGCGATGTGGCTGCTCAGCCTGTACGTGACGGTGGCGCGCGAGCAGGGGGCGCCGCTCGCCTCGCTCGCGGGCACGACCCAGAACGACATCGTCAAGGAGTACCTGTCCCGCGGCACGCACATCTTCCCGCCGGGGCCGTCGCTGCGCCTGACCACCGACACCATCGCGTGGACCGTGGCGAACTGCCCGAAGTGGAACCCGGTCAACATCTGCTCGTACCACCTGCAGGAGGCCGGCGCGACGCCCGTGCAGGAGGTCGCGTTCGCCCTCGCCACCGCGATCGCCGTGCTCGACGCGGTCCGCGACTCGGGTCAGGTGGCCGACTTCGCCGCCGTCGCGGCCCGGATCTCCTTCTTCGTCAACGCCTCCGTCCGCTTCGTCGAGGAGACCGCGAAGATGCGCGCCTTCGGCCTGCTGTGGGACCGGATCCTGACCGACAGGTATGAAATCTCCGACAAGTCGGCGAAGCGGTTCCGGTACGGCGTGCAGGTCAACAGCCTGGGCCTCACCGAGTCGCAGCCCGAGAACAACGTGCAGCGCATCGTGCTGGAGATGCTCGGCGTGACGCTGTCGCGCGACGCCCGGGCCCGCGCCGTGCAGCTGCCGGCGTGGAACGAGGCCCTCGGCCTGCCCCGCCCGTGGGACCAGCAGTGGTCGCTGCGCATGCAGCAGGTCCTCGCGTTCGAGTCCGACCTGCTGGAGTACCCGGACCTGTTCGAGGGCTCGCACGTCATGACTGCCCTCGTCGACGACCTGGTCGCCGGCGCGACCGCGGAGCTCGACCGGGTGCTGGAGATGGGCGGGGTCGTCGCCGCCGTGGAGTCCGGCTATCTCAAGAGCGCCCTCGTCGCGTCGCTCGCCGAGCGGCGTGGCCGGATGGAGCGCGGCGAGGACGTCGTGGTCGGCGTCAACCGCTTCCCCGAGACCGAGCCGTCGCCGCTGGTCGCCGCCGGTGCCGCCGCGATCGAGCAGATCGACCCCGCGGTGGAGAGCGCCGCGGTGGAGTCGCTGCTCGCCTGGCGCGCCGCTCGTACACCGGCCGACGTCGACAACGCGCTCGAGCGGCTGCGGCAGGTCGCGGGCGGCACCGGGAACCTCATGGAGGCCACCCTGGACTGCGTCCGTGCCGGCGTCACCACCGGCGAGTGGGCGTCGGTGCTGCGGGACGTGTTCGGTGAGTACCGCGCCCCCACCGGGCTGACCGGCGCCATCTCCGCCGCGCCCGGCTCCGCGCTGGTGGCGGTCCGCGAGCGGGTCCGGCGCACCGCGGAGGAGCTCGGCGCGGGCAGGCTGCGGATGCTGGTCGGCAAGCCCGGCCTCGACGGGCACTCCAACGGGGCCGAGCAGATCGCCGTCCGCGCCCGCGACGCCGGCTTCGAGGTGGTCTACCAGGGCATCCGCCTCACGCCGGCGCAGATCGTCGCGGCGGCCGTCGAGGAGGACGTCGACCTCGTCGGCCTCTCGGTCCTGTCAGGTTCACATCTGGCGGCGGTCGCGTCGGTGTTGGAGGGCCTGCGCGCCGAAGGCCTCGACGACCTTCCGGTCGTGGTCGGCGGCATCATCCCGCCGTCCGACGCCGCCACGTTGCTCGCCTCCGGGGTGGCCAGGGTCTTCACCCCGAAGGACTTCGCGATCACCGACGTGGTCGACGAGCTGGTCACCGTCGTCCGGGAGGCGCACAAACTCCCGTGACGCGGCTCGCGGTCAGGTCGGCCGGTATCCCTGGGACTGGGCCCACCTGGCCGCGGCCTTCTCCTCCTTGCGCCGCTTGCGGCGTCGCATCAGCCACCAGAACGCCACGAACAGCAGCACGATGAACAGCAGCACCAGCACCGGCAGGATGATCGCGACGAGCGACATCGCCACGCTCGCGATGTCCTCGATCGTGCTCACCACCGGCGCGCCGAAGCCCGCCGTGCTGGCGTTGATCACCGGCCTGGACGCGGCCTTCATGCCGTGCACGCCGAGCGAGATCGCCCCGCCCACCACCAGCGGAACCCACTGATGGCTGCTGAAGAACGAGCCGGGATCCGTCACCGTCACCGTCTCGGAGCTCGACGCCGCGCCGAACGCGAGGCCGCCGGCGGTCGGCCGCACGAACGTCTGCAGCACGTCGTTGACATGGTCCACCACTGGCACCTTGTCGGCGACGAACTCGATCGCCAGCAGCGCCGCGACGATCGTGAGGGTCCAGCCGTTCTCCATCCACGCCCAGTTGTCGGGCAGCGTGATGAGATCGGTGTATCTCGCGAGCACGCCGATGGCGAGCAACGGGATGTAGGCGTTGAGCCCGGCCGACGTGGCCAGGCCGAGCCCCGTCAATGACTCAAGCACGCCCCTAGCATGACATCGACCCGCCACTTCGGCGCTGTGGTCGGGGCCGGGCTAGGCTGTCGCGCGTGCGTCTCGTCATCGCCAAGTGCTCGGTCGACTACATCGGCCGGCTCACGGCCCACCTGCCGCCCGCCATCCGCCTCATCATGGTCAAGTCCGACGGCTCGGTCCTGGTGCACTCCGACACCGGTGGCTACAAGCCACTGATGTGGATGACGCCGCCCTGCCGCCTTTCGCAGACCGACGGCCTGTGGAGCGTGGTGAACAAGGGCGGCGAGGAGCTGCAGATCACCGTCGAGGAGATCCTGCACGACACCGACCACATGCTCGGCATCGATCCCGGCCTGGTCAAGGACGGCGTCGAGGCGCACCTGCAGGTGCTGCTCGCGGCCGCCCCGCACACCCTCGGCGAGGGCTACACGCTGGTGCGCCGCGAGTACATGACCGCGATCGGCCCCGTCGACCTGCTGTGCAAGGACGCCGAGGGCGCCTCCGTCGCCGTCGAGATCAAGCGCCGCGGCGAGATCGACGGGGTGGAGCAGCTGACCCGCTACCTGGAGCTCCTCGGCCGCGACCCGCTGCTGGCCCCCGTCCGCGGCATCTTCGCCGCCCAGGAGATCAAGCCCCAGGCCCGGGTCCTCGCCGAGGACCGCGGCATCCGCTGCGTCGTCCTCGACTACAACGCCCTCCGCGGCGTGGTGAAGGACGAGCTGACGCTGTTCTGACCGGCGCACGTTCAGGCCTACCGTGACCGAATGACGGATCCGGTCGTCATCACAGCCGGATCCGTCATTCGATCTTCACGCCGGCTACTTGGTGCGGCCGTGGATGAGCTTGACGAGCTTCAGGGCCTGCAGCATCGACTTCTGGGTGCGGTCGAACGTCGTCAGGGGCAGCAGGGTCGGGCCGCGGCGCTTCACGATCGCCTTCGGCCGGGTGAACTCGCGCAGGCCGTCCTCGCCGTGGATGCGGCCGAAGCCCGAGCCGCCCACGCCGCCGAAGGGCAGCGACGGCATGCCGGCGAAGGTCAGGGCCGAGTTGACCGACGTCATGCCGGAGCGGATGCCGCGGGCCAGCTCCAGGCCGCGGGACTTGGAGAAGATCGCGCCACCCAGGCCGTACCCGGTGCCGTTGGCGCGCTCGACGGCCTCCTCGGCGTTCGCGACGCGGGCGATCGTGAGCGTCGGGCCGAAGGTCTCCTCCTGCACGGCGGCCGCGTCCTCCGGCACGTCGACCAGGATCGTCGGGCTGACGAACGGTGGCCGGACCGCCTCGGCGCCGCCCAGGACCGCGCGGCCGCCGCGGGTCAGCGCGTCCTCGATGTGCCGGCGGATGATGTCGATCTGCGAGGGCATCGTGATCGGGCCGATGTCGGCCGTGCCCTCCTCGCCGACCGTGAGCTTCGCCGCGCGGGCCACCACGCGGCCGAGGAACTCGTCGTAGACGCGGTCCGCCACGTACACCCGCTCGATGCCGACGCAGGTCTGACCCGCGTTGGTGAGGCCGCCCCAGACGCAGGCCTCGGCGGCGGCGTCCAGGTCGGCGTCGGCGGCGACGATCATGGCGTCCTTGCCGCCGCACTCCAGCAGCACGGGGGTCAGCGACTCGGCGGCGGCCGCCATGACCTTCTTGCCCGTCGCGGTCGAGCCGGTGAACGCGATCTTGTCCACCCCGGAGCGGCACAGCGCGCCGCCGACGTCGCCCATGCCGTGCACGATCTGCAGCACCGGCTGCTCGGGCACCACCTCGGCGAACCGGTCGACCACCCACTGGCCCACCGCCGGCGTGTATTCGCTGGGCTTGAACACCACGGCGTTGCCGGCGGCCAGCGCGTACGCGATGGAGCCCATCGGCGTGAGCACCGGGTAGTTCCAGGGTCCGATGACCCCGATGACGCCGAACGGCAGATACTCCAGGTAGGAGCTGTGCTCCGTGAGCAGGATGGAGGAGCCGACCCGGCGCCGCCCGAGCACCTTGCGGGCGTGGTTCGCGGCCCAGGCGATGTGGTCGACCGCGGCGATCGCCTCGACGAGCGCGTCCGCGGTGGGCTTGCCGCCCTCGCGGTGCATCAGCTCGGCGAGCTCCTCCAGGCGGTTGGCGATCAGGCTGCGGAACGTCAGCAGCCGCTTGCGGCGGCCGGCGAAGCCGAGTCCGGCCCACCAACCCGCCGCGTCCCGGGCCCGCCGGACCGACTCGGTGACATGATCGGGGGAGGCCACGGGGAAGCGGCCGACCTCTTCGCCGCTGGCCGGGCTGGTCGAGATCAGCGAGCCCTCGTCGATGGCGGGGACGCCGGGAGT
This sequence comes from Dactylosporangium sp. NPDC050588, assembly GCF_040654975.1. Lineage (NCBI taxonomy): Bacteria > Bacillati > Actinomycetota > Actinomycetes > Micromonosporales > Micromonosporaceae > Dactylosporangium > Dactylosporangium sp. NPDC050588. The sequence continues at coordinate 52,309 of NZ_JBFAJA010000014.1, forward strand.
TCGCGTGGCGGTCATGGCGCCGAGTGTAAACCCGGAAATTACTCACGAGTAGCCCCGAAAACCGTGTCGAGCGCGCCACGCCCGCAACGACCGACGGTCGAAACCACCGAGGAGGAGTCATGAAGGTCGAAACGCTCGAGGTGCCCGGGGCGACGCTGCGCTACGAGATCCGTGGCAGCGGGCCCGTCCTGCTGCTGATCTGCGGCGGCGTGTACGACGCGGAAGGCTTCGACGGCCTCGCCGAGGCGCTCGCCGACGAGCGGACCGTCGTCACCTACGACCGCCGGGGCAACTCGCGCAGCCCGTTGGACGGCCCGCCGGCCGTGCAGTCGATCGAAGAGCACGGCGACGACGCGTACCGGCTGCTCGGCGCGGTCGGGGTGACCGAGGACGAGCCGGCGGACGTGTTCGGCAACAGCTCGGGCGCGGAGATCGCCCTGGAGCTCGCCGCCCGGCACCCGGAGCTGGTCCGCACGGTGGTGGCGCACGAGCCGCCCGCCTTCGAGCTGCTCAGCGACGCCACGCACTGGCGCGACCTGATGCGCGAGGTCGAGGCGACCTTCCACCGCGACGGCTGGGGCGCGGCGATGCACGTCTTCGGCGCGGGCCTGGAGATGGCCGACGAGAAGGGCGCCGCGGCGTCACCGGACTTCATGGCGCGGATGCAGGGCAACCTGCCGTTCTTCATCGGCTACGAGGTGCCGGCCTTCGGCGTCTGGGTGCCGGACCTCGACTCGCTGCGCGCGGGGACGGCCCGGATCGTGCCGGCGGTTGGCGCGGCGAGCGCGGGGGAGGCGCCGCACCGGGTGGGGGTGGAGCTCGCGGACCGTCTGGGCGTCGACGTCGTCGAGTTCCCCGGCGGTCACGGCGGCCACGGCGATCCGGCCGTTTTCGCCCCGCGCCTGCGCGAAGTGCTGCTCTGAGCCGTGGTCCTCACGCGGTTCAGCGCTCGCGCGGTTCAGCGTTCGCGCGGTTCGGCGCTCGCGCGGGAGGTCCTTGGTCGCCTCCGGAGCGATCGAGGTCCGGGCGGGCGTGATCGAAGTCGCGTGGTGGTCGCCCGGGCGGCCACGGTTGTCCTTCGATCATGGCCGATCGCGCCGGTGGTGCCGCACCCTCCCCGGATAAGTACGGCGCAAGCGCCGCACTTATCCGACATTTCGTAATTGTCCGGCTGCGGTTCCGAAGAGTGCCCTGTCGGCCGCGCCCGCGCCGTCGGCCTGGCCCGCGCCGTCGGCCTGGCCCGCGCGACGGGGTCGCGCTCCAGCCCTCTTCGCCGGACGAAGCTGCCAGTCCCATAGCGGCGCCGAGCTTCAGCCCTTCCACCGGACAAGATTGCCGAGGCCGGTCCCATGGCGGCGCCGAGCGCCAGCCATGTCCGACGGGAATCGAGCTTCGATCGCTTCCCGTCGAGCAAGCCGAACTTCGACCCTTCCCCGTCGGGCAACCGAGTTCCGACCCTCTCGGGCAAACCGAGTTCCGACCCTCTCGGGCAAACCGAGTTCCGACCCTCTCGGGCGAAACTGAGTTCCGACCCTCCCCTTCGGACAAATACGAAATGTCGGATAAGTCTGGCGCTTGCGCCGGACTTATCCGGGGGTGGGTTGCAGTGGTGGACCGTCCGATGCCGGGTTAGGGGGCGTGCTCCTTGATGATGCGCTCGGCGACGGTGAGGGGGTCGGCGAGGCGACCCTCGGCGTGGGCGTCGAGCCAGCGCTGCTGGCCTGGGAAGTAGGTGCCGGAGGCGGCCGCGCGGCGGATGGCGTCCTGCATGCCGGTGTCCATCTGGCCGGGGTCGACGCTGGCGACCGTGACCCGTTCGTCGTCGGCGACCTGCGACGCGACCGCCTCGAAGAACGTCTCGCCGCCGGCCTTCGTGGTGCAGTACAGCGACCAGCCGTCGATGATCCGGTGCGCGGCGCCCGAGGAGATGAACAACACCCGCAGCCGGGCCTCGCGGGGCGCCGCGCGCAGGAAACTGTTGGTGAGCACCACGGGCGCGGTCAGGTTGACCGCGATCGCGCGCGTGATCGCCTCGGTGCTGAGCTTGCCGACGGCGCCGATCGGCTCGACGACGGCGGCGTTGTGCAGCAGCACGGCCTCGTCAGCGTCGCGCAGGAACGGTCGCAGCGTGTCGTGGTCGGGCAGCCAGTGCGCGTCGGCGACGTCGGTCGAGAAGAGCGTGATGTCGCCGGGCCGGTCGTCGCGGCTCTGGTGCTGTTCGGGGGTGAAGTGCCGGCCGACCGCGAGGATCCGGTCACCGCGCGCGTTGCACACGTCGAAGAGGGCGGCGCCCAGGCCGCGGGACACTCCGGTGATCACGACCGCACGCATGCGGTCACTCTATTCCTGTCGGACCACGCGCCGACAGGCTCTGTGGTCCCGATGCGGTGACGGCTTTCCGGCTGTCCCGCACAGGCCCTCGATGTCGCGTCTGCGGCAGGTGTACGGCGAGGGCCACGTACCGGCGAAGAGCAGCGGAACGGGAGTCAGGCGCGGGCCTTCGGCACGGGTGGACCCTTGGGCGCGCCGGGGCAACTGGAGCCGAGCCGGTCGGCGACGGCACCGAGCGCGTCGGCGAGGGCCGCGGTCTGGGCGTCGTCGAGGTGGTCGAAGATGAGCCGCCGGACGTCGGCGACGTGGGCGGGGGAGACCTGCTCGGCGAAGCGCCGCCCGGCCTCGGTGACCTTGGCGATGCTGACCCGCCCGTCGCACGCGTCGCCGGACACCTCCACGTAGCCGAGGTCGATCAGCTTGCGCATGCGGTGGCTGAGGCGGCTCTGCGACATGTTCATCTGCGCCGCGAGCTCCGACAGGCGCAGCCCTTCGTCCTCGCCGCTGAGGGCCGCGAGGAGCCCGTACTCCACGTGCACCAGACCGTACGGACGGAACGTGCGCTCCAGCTCCGGGAAGCCGACGAGCACGACGGCCAGCAGCGACAGCCAAGCGCGTCGCTCGGTGTCGTCCAGCCATCGTGTCTCGTCGTTCATGTCATCCATGGTGCCTCGTCCGGTGCTGCTTGCGGTGTCCACCTGCCGTCCGCCGCGGCCGGTGCGACGTCCGATTCGCGTCAGAACCGGCCGATCGCGATCACCAGCGCGAGCGCGCCGAGCACCAGGTTGACCGGGATGACGGAGTACTCCTTGGCACGGACGTGGTCGACGATCGCGAGCAGCATGACGACGAGCAGGCCCACGGCGGCGAGCGGGGTCAGCACGGGTGCGATGTCGGTCGCCCACGGCAGGATCAGGCCGAGGCCGCCGAGCAGCTCCATCACGCCGATGAACTTGATGGTCCCGGCGCTGCGCCGCTGGGTCCACGTCATGGCGGCGGGCAGCTTCTCCTTCGGCTGGGTCGCCTTCATCAGGCCGGCACCGATGAAGGCGGCGCCGAGCAGGCCCTGCAGGACCCAGAGAACGACGTTCATGGCGATGTCTCCCTAATTAGTTCAAGCTTCAAGTAGATGGTGCGACACGTGTACTTGAAGCGTCAAGTTCTCATCGCCGTGCATCCGGGAAGGGTGAGCCTGGTTCACCTCTGGGCGGCCCACGGTGGGCCGCATGAGTACGACATCGACAACGGACCGCCAATCCGGCTGGGTCACCGGCTTCGCCGTCTTCGGCGGCAGCATGATGGTCGTCATCGGCATCTTCCAGATCGTGGTCGGCCTGACGGCGATCTTCGAAGACACCTTCTACGTGCTCACCGACAACTATCTGTTCGGCTTCGACGTGGAGACCTGGGGCTGGATCCACCTGGCGCTCGGCGTGGTGGTCGCCGCAGGCGGCGTGGGGGTGCTCGCCGGCCAGGTCTGGGCGCGCGTGCTCGGCATCATCCTGGCCGCGATCAGCGCGATCGCCAACTTCCTGTTCCTGCCGTACTACCCGCTGTGGTCGATGCTCATCATCGCGGCCGACGTCGCAGTCATCTGGGCCCTCACGAAAAACGACCGGAACATGTGGGCCGGCACCATGTGAGGCGGTCGGCCGGAGTGTCACGATGCGGTGATGCACGTCACCACTCGCGGTCCGGTCGACGGTCCTCCGGTCCTGCTCATCCACGGAAACTGCTCGTCATCCGGATACTGGGAGCCCCTGCTGCGCCACCTGCCGCAGGACTGGCGCATCGTCGCGCCAGACCTGCGCGGGTACGGCGCCAGCCCCGCCCTCCCCGTCGACGCCACCCGGGGGGTGCGCGACTTCGCCGACGATCTCGTCCCGCTGCTGCTGGGGTTCGACCGGCCGCCGGTGGTCGTCGGGCACTCGCTCGGCGGTGGTGTCGCGCTGCAGCTGCTGCTCGACCACCCTGATGCCATCGCGGCGCTGGTGCTGGAGGCGCCCGTCTCGCCGTACGGGTTCGGCGGCACCCGGGACCTGTCTGGCACCCCGACCACGCCCGACTTCGCCGGCACCGGCGGCGGATCGGCCAACCCCGACTTCGTGCGGCTCCTCGGTGCCGCGGACCGTGGCACCGAGGAGCAGGCCTCGCCGCGCAACGTCATGCGCGCCTTCTACGTCGCGTCGCCGGACTCGTTCGGCGACGACGAGGAGCTGCTGCTGGACACCATGCTCAGCACGTACGTCGGCGACGACAACTACCCCGGCACCGGATCGGCCAGCGACAACTGGCCCGGCGTCGGCCCCGGCGACCGCGGGGTGCTCAACACGCTGTCACCGCGCTGGCTCAACCTCTCGGGCATCGTCGACCTGCCGGTCAAGCCCCCGATCACGTGGATCCGCGGCGACCAGGACGCGATCGTGTCCGACGCGTCGTTCTTCGACCTCGCGCAGCTCGGCAAGCTCGGCCTCGTCCCCGGCTGGCCCGGCGAGGAGGAGTGCCCGCCCCAGCCGATGATCGGGCAGACCCGGGCGGTGCTGACCGCGTACGGCCCGTACACCGAGATCGTCTACGAAGGGTGCGGCCACTCCCCGCACGTGGAGCGGGCCGCGGACTTCGCCGCCGCACTGGCGGGTGTCGTCGCCTCCGCTTAGCCTGATCGGCGTGGATGTGACCGACAGCTCCGGCCTCGTGGCCTTCATCTCGGGTGCCGCGGTGCTGATCGGGACCATCGGCGTCGTCATTCCCATGCTCCCCGGCCTGGTCCTGTGCTGGGCCGGGGTCATGGTGTGGGCGGTCTTCGGCGGTCACGGCGCCGTCGGCTGGACCGTCGCGGTCGCGGCCACGATCGTGCTCGGCCTCGGGTTCGCCGCCAAGTACCTCGTCCCCGGCCGCAATCTCAAGCGCGCCGGCGTGCCCAACCTGACCCTGTTCCTCGGCGGCCTGCTGGGCATCGTCGGCTTCTTCCTCATCCCGGTGATCGGCCTCGTCATCGGCTTCGTCCTGGGCGTCTTCATCGTCGAGCGCATCCGCCAGAAGGACACCAGCCTCGCCTGGCAGTCCACCAAGCACGCCCTCAAGGCCGCCGGCGTGTCGATGCTCATCGAGCTCGCCACCGCCCTGATCATCGCCGGCATCTGGGTGGGTGGCCTGCTGGCCGCCTGAGCCTCGGTGTGACTTTCCGCCGGCGTTTTTTGTCGGGGGGTCGGCTTAGCATGACGGCATGGAAATCGGGCAGCACATCGATGCGTTGGAGCGTGCCGGGCTCGACTTCGTCGACGCCGCCGAGAAGGCGGGCCTCGACGCCCCCGTGCCGACCTGCCCCGACTGGACGGTCCGCGACCTCGTCCAGCATGTGGGTTATGTGCACCGCTGGGCGACGGCCTATGTCCGCGACGCCCGCGCCGCCGTCCTCACCGACGACGAGGAGGAGCAGGCGGTCGGCCCCATGCCGGCCGACGCCGACCTCGTCCCGTGGTTCCAGGCCGGCCACCTCGCCCTCGTCGACCGGCTCCGCGCCGCCCCCGGCGACCTGACCTGCTGGCACTTCCTCCCCGCCGACTCGCCCCTCGCCTTCTGGGCGCGCCGCCAGGCCCACGAGACGATCATTCATCGCGCCGACCTCCACGCCGCCGTCGGCCAGTCCGACGGCGTCGCCCGCGACCTCGGTGTCGACGGCATCGACGAGCTGCTCATGACCTTCTATGCCGCCCGTGGCAGCCGTCTGCGCTGCGACGCCCCGGCCGCCCTCGCCGTCGAGGCCTCCGACGCCCCCAGCTCCTGGACCGTCCGCATGGGCCCCACCGGCGCCGACATCACCCGCGGCACCGACACCGCCGCCGACTGCACCCTCCGCGGTCCCGCCAGCGATCTGTACTTAGCCCTGTGGAACCGTCGGACCACCGCCGACCTCCACGTCAACGGTGACCCCGCCGTCCTGTCGCTCTGGCGCTCCAGCGCCACCATCCGCTGGACCTGACCGCCCGCTGCGGTGGCGAGCCGCGCCCGGGGGAGTGACCAATTCCGCAATCCGACCGGACGGCGGTGCGGTCGGCTCGGAGGGAAGTCGCCGCGCATCGGCGCTGGCAGTGCCCGCCGCTGGCGGCGGGGCGGGAGTGCGGCGCAGCAAGATATCCCACAGGGCGCGGGAGCCGGGTGGCGTGGGAGACTCGCCAGTAACCTGATCGGTCGTTAGGGAGGTCGTGCGATGGCGCGCGAGTTTGGTTCCGTGGGCGTGGTCGGGCTGGGCACCATGGGCGCCGGCATCGTGGAGGTGTTCGCGCGCAGCGGGCTCTCGGTGACCGCGGTCGAGATCAGCGACGCGGCGCTGCACCGGGGCGAGTCGACGATGCGCGGGTCGCTGGACCGGGCGGTCGCCAAGGGCAAGCTGTCCGCGGAGGGCCGCGACGCGCTGCTGGAGCGGGTGACGTTCGCGGTCGGGCTGGACGCGCTGGGCGACGTGGACCTGGTCATCGAGGCCGTGCCCGAGCACCTGGACCTCAAGCAGCGGATCTTCGCCGAGCTCGACAAGGTGTGCAAGCCCGAGGCCATCCTCGCCACCAACACGTCCAGCCTGTCGGTCACCGAGATCTCGGTGGCGACGGGCCGGCCGAACCAGGTCATCGGCATGCACTTCTTCAACCCCGCGCCGATCATGAAGCTGGTCGAGGTGGTGCGGACGGTCGTCACGTCGCAGGACGTGGTCACGGACATCGAGGCGCTGTGCGAGCGGCTCGGCAAGGTGGACGTGACGATCACGGACCGGGCCGGCTTCATCGCCAACGCGCTGCTGTTCGGATATCTCAACCAGGCCGTGTCCATGGTCGAGGCGAAGTACGCGACCCGCGAGGACATCGACGCGGCGATGAAGCTCGGGTGCGGGCTGCCGATGGGGCCGCTGGCGCTGATGGACCTGATCGGGCTCGACACCGCGTACGAGATCCTCGACACGATGTACCGCCGGGGCGGTCGCGACCGGCGGCACGCGCCGGTGCCGCTGATCAAGCAGATGGTGACGGCGGGTCTGCTCGGGCGGAAGTCCGGGCGGGGGTTCTACACGTACGAGAAGCCCGGGTCGCCGGTCGTCGTCGCCGACGAGCTGACGCCGTCCAGCACCGCCGAGCACGGCAGGCCGACGAACATCGCGAAGGTGGGCGTCGTCGGGTCGGGGACGATGGCGACGGGCATCATCGAGGTGTTCGCGAAGGCCGGGTTCGAGGTCGTGTCGGTGACGCGCGGCGCCGAGAAGTCGGCCAAGGTCTGCGAGCGGCTGAAGACGTCGCTCAACAAGGGGGTCGTGCGCGGCAAGCTGACCGAGCAGGACCGCGACGCCGCGATCGGGCGGGTCACCTGGTCGGCGAGCCTCGACCACCTGTCCGACGTCGACCTGGTGGTCGAGGCGGTGGTCGAGGAGCTGTCGGTGAAGAAGGCGCTGTTCGCGTCGCTCGACGAGATCTGCAAGCCGGGGGTCGTGCTCGCCACGACGACGTCGAGCCTGCCGGTCATCGAGTGCGCGGTGGCGACCGAGCGGCCCGCCGACGTGGTCGGCCTGCACTTCTTCAACCCAGCGCCGGTCATGGGGCTGGTCGAGGTGGTCAGGACGATCCGCACCTCCGATGCGACGGTCCAGACCGCCGCCGCCGTGTGCCGGGCGCTGGCCAAGCACGCGGTGGTGTGCGCCGACCGGTCCGGCTTCGTGGTCAACGCGCTGCTGTTCCCGTACCTCAACGACGCGGTCAAGATGGTCGAGGCCTCGTATTCGACGGCGGACGACATCGACTACGCGATGAAGCTCGGCTGCGGCTACCCGATGGGCCCGTTCGAGCTGCTCGACGTCGTCGGCCTGGACGTGTCCCTGGCGATCCAGCGGGAGCTGTACCTGGAGCTGCGCGAGCCCGGCTTCGCCCCCGCCCCGCTGCTGGAGCACCTGGTGACCGCCGGCTACCTGGGCCGCAAGGTCAGCCGCGGCTTCCGCGACTACTCGAAGCGTTGACCACCCAAGCGCCAACCCACCACCACTGACCACAACACGACCGCCGCCCCGCCGCGTCAGTGCCCGCGGCAAGACAGCCCTTCGCGGCGCGGCGGTGCTCGCCGTGTGGCGCGGTGCTCACGGCGCGGCGGTGCTTGCGGCGCGGCGGTGCTTGCGGCGCGGCGGTGCTCGCGGCGCGGCAGTGCTCGCGGCGCGGCAGTGCTCGTGTGGTGAGACGGTGGTCGTGCGGCGGGGTAGTGATCGCAGCACGCGCGGCGGTCACTGCAAGGCGGTGCTTGCGGCGTGGCGGTGCTCGCCGTGTGGCGGTGCTTGCGGCGCGGCGGTGCTCGTCGTGTGGCGGTGGTCGTGTGGTGAGGCGGTGGTCGTGCGGCGGGGTAGTGATCGCAGCACGCACGGCGGTCACTGCGAGGCGGTGCTTGCGGCGCGGCGATCCGGACTGCAAGACGGTGGTGCTGCTCGGTGCTGATCGCGGTGGTGTGATCGCAGTGGTGTGGCGATGGTGCACGGTGGACGGTTGCGGCCCAACTGCGAGCACGGCGCGGCGACAATCGCGGCGGTGGTCGCGGCACGACTGTGGATACGGCAGGACGACAGTCACGGCAAGGCGGCGGTCGTGGCTGGCGATGGCGTGGCTGGCGATGGCGTGGCTGGCGATGGCGTGGCTGGCGATGGCGTGGCTGGCGATGGCGTGGCGGGCGATGGCGTGGCTGGCGATGGCGTGGCGGGGGGTGGCACGACCGGGGTGGCGGCTGGGTGTGGTGGGGCCGTGATCATTGGTGGGTGGTGGGCGTCGGTACGCTGGAATGGTGAGTCCCCGTCGCAACCATGCCCGGCGCGACGCTGTGCCTGAGCCGATCGATCTGGAGCGGGTCAAGCGTGGCGTTGAAGGGGTGCAGGCGTGGAGCGACGGGGAGTGGCAGGTGCGCAACATTCCGTCGGGTGCGGCGGTGAAGGCGTACCGGTGCCCGGGGTGTGACCAGGAGATCGCGCCGGGGGTGCCGCATCTCGTGGCGTGGCCGGCGGACGGGCGCGGGGATCTCGCGGACCGGCGGCACTGGCACACGGGCTGCTGGCGGGCCCGTGAGCGGCGGACGCCCAACATCCAGCGGTCCCGGAGCGCGCCCCGCTACGGGTGAGGTCGCGCCGCGGCGGGGTCCGGTGACGGCACGGCCGAGATCGGGGCGGGCAGCGGCTGGGTGGGGACGGCCGCGGGGGCGGTCGGAGCGGGCCAGCCGGACAGCCACGTCGCTCGCTGGCGCCAGACGTCGCGCCAGCCTGCGCCGGCGGCGGAGCGCACCAGTACACCGGCGGACATGAGGAGACGGGCAAGCTTGGCGCGGCCGGGGGACCAGCGCAGGCGGACGAACGTGGTCTTGCCGCGCAGGACCATGATCCGCTTGTTGACGGTGCTCGAGGCGGCGCCGCCGACGTGCAGGAGCTGGGCCTCCGGGACGAGGACGGGGCGGGCGCCCAGGTCGCGGGCGCGGGCGGAGAGGTCGATGTCCTCGCTGTACATGAAGTAGTCGGGGGTGAAGCCGCCGAGCTGCTCCCACAGCGGCCGGTCGATCAGCAGCAGGCAGCCGGACACGGCCGGCACCTCGCCGCCGATGACGCGGTCGAGGCCGGGCAGCTCGTCGGGGTTGAACAGCTGCGAGTGTCGGCGCAGCGACGACAGGCCGGTCGCGAAGCAGACGTACCCCCACAGGCTCGGCAGCGCGTGCACCGAGTGGCCGTCGTCGGTGTGGTCGGCGCGGAGCGTGCGACCGGTGTAGATGCGGTACTCGGGGTGGCTGCCCGCGTACTCGACGAGGGTGCGGATCACGTCGCCGACCGGCTCGGTGTCGGGGTTGATGAGCAGGATCCAGCGGCCTTTGGCGTGCGCGGCGCCGAGGTTGACGGCGTTGCCGAAGCCGAGGTTCACGGGCTGGTGCAGCACGCGGACCTCGGGGTAGGCGTGACCGATCGCGGCCGCCGAGTTGTCGGTCGAGGCGTTGTCGACCACGATGATCTCGATCGGCACGGCGGTGCCCGCCTGCAGCCCCGCGAGGTTCTTGAGCGTCAGCTCACGGGTGTTGTACGAGACGAGGACGACGCTGACGAGTGGATCAAGGCTCACTGCTGCGCTCCGACTGCTCCGCGGGTGGACGTGTCGTGGCCCCATCCGACGTCGCGACGGCGGGCGGCGCGCGACGCGGCGACGGTCAGCGCAACGTAGCCCACCGCTGCCGGCAGAAGCCAGGGCCTGGGGAGCACGACGTCGCGCAACCACGAGGAGCGCGCCGCTGGACGGGCGGCACCCGCGGCGCGCAGGGCGGCGTTACCCGCTCGGACCCTGGCCAAACGCTTCACGAGGTCCGAAGTGCGGCGGGGGGTCTCGACGACGGCGACGACCGCGGGCGTCTCGGCCTTCTCGCCGGGGCCGAAGAGGCCGTCGAGGAACAGGTCGTCGGCGACGACCTCGGGGAACGTGTCGAACCGGGCGCGGCCCTCGGCCGACAGCACGATGACGCCGCGGCCGTAGAGGGCGTCGCGGTACGCGGGGAGCCGGCCGTTGATCGCGCTGTGCGCCTTCACCAGCAGCGGCCGGCGGCGGGTGTCGAGGGTCCGGTGCGCGGTCGCGGCGAGCAGCCCGGGCGTCGCCGCCAGGAACGCCGCCAGGGACCGCACGTCCGCGGCGGTCAGCGGGATGTCGGCGTCGAGGTAGACGCGGGGGAAGCCGACCGCGACGGCGTCGCCGGCGTTCAGCGCGCCCGACTTGCCCGGCTCCGGGCGGTCGATGACCCGCACCCCGGGACGGCTCGCGGCGACCGCGGCGGTGTCGTCACTGCAGCCGTTGGCGACCACCGTGATGTCGATGTCGGGGGCGATGAGGCCGTCGAGGCAGCGACCGATGACCGCCGCCTCGTTGTGGGCGGCGATGACGACAGAGATCACCGGAACTCCAGGAATTCAGCGTTGGAGAGCGCCGACGGCGGCGCTGCGGGTGGTGCGGGCCGGGTGCGTGAAGCGCCACATCGCGCCGGCGGCACCGAGCTGCAGGGCGAGCACGACCACGAAGGTGCTGAACGAGAACGAGTCGAACGTCAGGCCGGTGAGCGCCGCGATGAGCGGCACCGCCGAGATCGCCGCGCACAGGTGGCGGTCGACCTCGTTCTCCGCCCGGCGGAACGCGATGATCGCGAGGAACACGCCGGAGAAGTGCAGCACCACCATCCCGGCGATGCCGAGGTAGCCGTTGTTCATGAGCGTCATCAGCCACTGGTTGTCCAGGTAGCGGTAGAGCTCGGGGATGAACGTGCCGGTGCCGCGGCCCAGCCAGGGGCGCTCGGAGGCGTACTGGAAGACGATGGCGTAGTCGTCGGTGCGGCCCTTGATGCTGGGGTCGTCCTCGGCGTTGCTGAACAGGGAGCGCAGCGTGCCGAGCAGGCCGGGCCGGACCACGGAGAGCAGGGCGAGCAGGCCGACGCTGATGACCAGGACGTTGAAGCGGAAGCGCCAGTTCCACGCGGGCCACATGCACAGCAGCGCGATGCCGACGGCGAGGATGCCGGTGCGCGACAGCGCCAGCGGGATGGAGCCCGCGATGACCAGCGTCGCGACGAGGAAGATCCGGCGCTCGAGCTTGGTCCGCGCGTAGCGGGCGTAGTGGATGCCGAGCGGCACCGCGAACGCCATGACCACGCTGAACTCGATGAAGTGCCCGGTGGTGCCGGCGACCCGGATGAGGCCGCCGCCGCCGCGGTCGGCGAGGCCGACCAGCTCGCCCTGCAGGGTCAGGCCGGGGATGACGATGCTCTGGGTCAGGTCCTTCTTGGTGATGAACTGCATGATGCCGAGCAGCGCGTTGATGGCGGTGCAGTACACCAGGACGCGTTGCACGTCGTCGAGGCGGTCACGGGTCGGCACGCCGTCGGCGGTCATGAACACGATACCCATGAACGCGAGCGCACCGAGCAGGGCGCGGTCGGCGGAGTTGGCCTCCAGCACGGGCATGCCGCGGAACTGACCGGCGGCGTAGGACAGCAGGAGGGTCAGCGCGTAGACCACGAACGCCCAGCGCATCGGCTGCGGACCCGTCATCGCCAGGCGCGGGTGCAGCTTCGACAGCAGCCACCAGAGGGCGAGCAGGAGGCCGATCAGCAGGCCGGGCCGGCCGACCGAGGTGAGGTCCGGGACGACGAGGCGCGACGGGAGCAGCTGGATCAGCACCACGACCAGCACGAGCAGCGACGCGGCGTCGATGTGGCTGCGCCGGCGGCGGGACGCGTAGGTCCGCTCGTCGACGAGGACCGGCAGCAGGTCGGGCGACGGCCGGTAGCCCTGGGGCCGCTTCCGCTTCGGTTTCCCCTTGAAGATCCGCAGGTCGTCGGGCGCCACCGCATCGGGTGGCGCCTGACGTGTGCGGCTCTCGCCGGCGACGGTGCTGGAGGTCAACGGCCGCGCGCCTCAGCGTCCTTGTCGCGCCCCTCCCGGCCGGCCCACGGCGTGTTGCCCAGGGGCAGGATGATCGTCGCGTCGTCGGTCTCGACCCCGCGGCGGTCGTCGTCGGGGGCGTTCTCGGCCTGCCGGTACGCGACGGTGAGGCCCGGACCGGCGGCGTTGCCGCTGTTGCCGCCACCGTTGTTGCCGGATGCGACGGTGCTCTTGATCCTGCCGAGGTTGATCACGGCCGTCTCGTCCTGCTTCGCGACGGCATCCCCGCCGGCGCCGTTGGCCCGGACGGACGGCTGTTGCCGGTCGCCGTCGGAGATGACGTCGGTGTCGCTGCCGGGCTCGAGGTCGTCACCCTGCTGTCGGCGGCGCTGGTTGCGGGCGCGGCGGCGCAGGATGTTGTCGCCGACGATGGTCACCGCGGCGGTGAGCAGCAGACCGACGCCGATGATGACGACCGCGGCGCGCTTGACCTTCGAGGAGACGACCTCGATGGTGTCGCCGGCGTCGAGGACCTGGGTGCTGATCGCGCGGCCCGCCTTGGGCTTGTAGCGCGCCTGCATCTCCTCGACCTCGCGGGTGATCTGCTTCTCCAGCCGCTGCACGGTCGCCTGCGCCGCCTCGGGCGTCGTGGCGGTCGCGGTCACGGTGAGGATGCTGGAGCGGTCCTCGGCGGCCACCTCGAACGCGTCCGAGAAGCCCTCGCCGGAGATCTCCTTGTGGGTCGCGGTGGTGTTCAGCGAGATCGACAGGGCCTTCGCCATGATGTCCTCACCGACCTCGACCCAGGTGTTGGTCGACTGGAGCTCGGCCGGCGTGAGCGGCGTGCGGTCGGCCGGCGGGATCAGCATGATCTGGCCGGTCGAGGTGTAGTCGGGTTTGATCGTCAGCAACGCCCAGCTGGTGGCGGCGAGGGTCAAGATGATCATCGGCGCCATCAGGTACCAGCGGCGACCCATCAGCTTGGCGAGATCCCAGAGGTCCACGTCATCCCCTCACACAAGCGCGGTCGCCGGGCGGGCGGTATGTAATTGCGCTTATCACTGTCGTTGTTCTGCCTGACTGACGTCCGCAGGTGCGGCTTGCCGAACGATCGCCGATCCCGCTTTGTACCTCTCCCGGCGGGTTGACAGCAACTCATCCCATAGCCGGACATACGCCGTCGCCTGGTGTTCCCAGGCCAAGGTATTACGGAACCGCGCGAGCGCGACATTGCGCATCGACGCGCGTGCCACCGGGTCGTCGAGCAGGCGGTGCAGGGCGACGGCGAACTCCTCAGGGGTGCCGTTCGGGACGTAGACACCGGCGTCGCCGGCGCTGCGCCGGGTCTCCCGCATGTCCACGCCGACGACGGGCAGCCCCCGGGCGAGGTATTCGACAGTCTTGGCCATTGTCGACACCTCGGCGTGCGCGCTGCGAGGATCTGGCTGCAATCCGACGGAAGCGGTGCGCAGCAGCCGGTCGATCTCCTCGACGCCGAGCCAGCCGGTGAACTCCACGACGTCCTCGAGCTTGCGCTCGACCGTCAGCGCCTTGAGGCTCTCCAGGCACTCGCCGTCGCCGGCGACGACGAGGCGCCAGCCGAGCCGGCCGCGCAGGTCGACCAGGCGTTCTGCGGCGAGGATCGCGTTGTCGACGCCGTCCTGCGCGCCGAGCACGCCGAGGTAGACGATCGTGTGGTCGTCGACGTCGAGCTGTGCCGCCGCGACCGGCTTGACCTCGGCGGCCGACGGGCCGTTGCGGACCACGACGACCCGCGACGGGTCGCAGCCACCGCGGCTGATCGCGAGCTCCCGGTAGGACTCGTTGGTCGACACGACCGCCGAGGCGGCGCGCTGCGACCACTTCTCGAAGCGCAGCAGGATGCGGTCCAGCGGCGAGCCGGGCCGGCCGCCGCGGGCCTGGTACACCTCGGGGGAGAGGTCGTGGTGGTCGAACACCCACGGGCGGCCCAGCATCCGCATGAGCAGCGCGAGGGGGAAGAACACGTCCGGCGGGTTGCACACCTGCGCGGCGGCGGCCCGGTCGCGGAGCACGGCGGCCATCAGATGCCAGCCGATGCACACGAAGGACCAGGCGAACTCGATCGCGAAGGACACCGCGCCGCCGGACGACTCGTACATCTTGTACGAGCGGACCTTGGCGTCGACGGTACCGGGGACGCGGCTGATCTTGGAGGCGCCGCGGGGGCAGATCACCGTCACGCGGTATCCGGCCGCTTCGAGGGCCTTCACCTCACGGATGACCCGCCGGTCGCGCTCGACCGGCAGATTCGCCACCGCAATCACGACGTGGAGTCGTGGATCCTTCACCGAGCCACCCTGCCCTCGCGGTGAGCGAATGCCCCGCTACGCTCCGGAATTCTCACCGTGCCACCGATCGGTTGAAGACCACTCCGACGGTCCGCCAGAGGATCGTGATGTCGTACCAGACCGACTTCTTCTCGACGTAGACGACGTCGAGCTCGAGGGCGGCCTTGAAGTCCAGGGTGCTGCGGCCGGACACCTGCCACAGGCCGGTCATGCCGGGCCGGGCCGCGAAGCGCCGCTCCGCCTCCGGCGGGAACAGGTCCGCCTCCCACGCCAGGACGGGGCGCGGGCCGACGAGCGACATCTCGCCGCGCACGACGTTCCACAGCTGGGGCAGCTCGTCGATGCTGGTGCGCCGCAGGAAGCCGCCGATGGGCGTGATCCGCGGGTCGTTGACCAGCTTGTAGACGCCCTGCTCGCCACCGTCGACGTCGTCGTCAGAGGTGAGCATCTTCTTGACGAACTCGCGGTGCTGCGCGTCGCTGTTCTTGTTGCTCATCGTGCGAAACTTGATGATCTTGAACGTGCTGCGGTGCAGGCCGAGCCGCTCCTGCCGGAACAGCATCGGGCCCTCGCTGGTCCACTTCACCGCGAGCGCGACGACGAGCAGGACCGGCGACAGGGCGGCCAGGATCCCCAGCGCCACGAGCCCCTCCACGAGCTGCCGCAGGGACCGCTTCGGGATCAGTGACCGGCCTTCGCGGTGCCCCTGGATCAGGCCCCAGCCGCTGCCGACCTTGCGCAGCACGCGCTGCGGCATCGGGATCTCGACCGTGGCGTCGTCGGACACGGACGGCTCGGCGGGCGCGGTGGGCTGGGGCAGGGACGAGATGACGACGGTGGCGTCGTCGGTCTCGTCCTCCTGGGCGGAAACGGGCGGCGTGGTGTTCAGTGCGGCGTCGACGGCCTGTGGCGCGGTCAACGGCGACACCTCCTCACTGTGCGTTGGTGCGACAACGAACGAGCGAGCTGACGGAAATCAGAGCGCGGCGATCGCCTTGGCGAGGTGGTCCGCGACAAAGGCGACCTCTTCGTCCCGCAGGTGGGGGAAGAAGGGAAGTGAGACGATCTCGGTGGCGGCCTGTTCGGCCGCCGGGAGGCTGACGGTCTGGTCGGTAGCGTAGGCGTGCTGGCGGTGACACGGAACCGGGTAATGGACCCCGGTGCCGATCCCGGCCTCGTCGAGCAGGCGGCGCACCTGCTCCCGTCCCGGGACCCGGGCGACGAGCAGGTGCCACGCGCTGTCCACGCCGGGCAGCGGTGCCACCATCGGGATTCCGTGGGCGGCGAGTGCCTCCGCGTAGACCGACGCGACGCGACGGCGCTGAGCGGTGGCCGCGTCCAGGTCGGCTAGCTTGCGGCGCAGGACTGTCGCCTGCAACGCGTCGAGCCGGCTGTTGCGCCCGATGTAGCGGTGTTCGTAGTGGTCGGTGCCCTCGGACCGGCCGTGGTTGGCCAGTGACCGGATCCGCGAGGCGAGCTGGGCGTCGTCGGTCACGACCGCGCCACCGTCTCCCCAGGCACCGAGGTTCTTGCCTGGGTAAAAACTAAAGGTTCCGGCGACACCGTAGGACCCGGCCCGCACCTTCTCACCCAGGCCGTCATGCTGCGCCGGAGCGTCCGCCCCGTGCGCCTGCGCGGAGTCCTCGAGCACCGCCAGGCCGTGCTTCGCCGCGAACGGCAGCACGTCCGCCGGCGGCACCATGTGCCCGTACAGGTGCACCGGGATCACCGCGGCGGTCCGCTCGGTCTTGCCGGCCTCCAGGGTGGCGGGCGTGACGAGCAGGCTCACCGGGTCGACGTCGACGAAGACGGGGGTGGCGCCGGTCGCCGCGACGGCCGAGGCGGTCGCGATGAACGTGTTGGCCGGCACCAGGACCTCGTCGCCGCCACCGATGCCGAGCGCCCGCAGGGTCAGCTCGATCGCGTCGGTGCCGTTGGCGACGCCCACGGCGTGCGTGGTGCCGCAGTACGCCGCGAAGTCCTGCTCGAAGGACTCGACGGCCGGCCCGCCGATGAAGCGGGAGTTGCCGGCCAGCGCCCGCACCTCTGCGACGACGTCCTCGACGATCGACGCGTGCGGCGTCGCGAGGTCATTGAACGGGATGCGCACGGGACGTGGTGTTCCTCTCGAGTCAGACGGTTGCGGGCTGGGAGATGTTGACGGTGCGGCCGGTGGCCATCGACTCGGCGGCGGCCTCCAGGACCTCCACCACGGCGAGCCCGCGCCGGCCGTCGACGGCAGGGGTGCGCCCGGTGATCGCCGACTGCACGAAGTCCCGGTCGACCTCGCCGAGCGGCTCGGTCATCGGGATGTGCGGCGAGGTGATGCCGCCGTAGCGGTACGACATCGGCACGGTGCCGTCCAGCGGGGCGCCCTGGACGCCCTTGTCGTAGATGCGCAGCCGGCCCTCGTCGAGCATGTCGTCGTAGACCGCCATGCGCTGGCTGCCGACGACCGTCACGCGTCGCACCTTCGACGGGTCGAGCCAGCTGACGTGGATGTTGGCGGTCGCGCCGATCGCGCCGTACTCCAGGCGCAGGTAGGCGACGTCCTCGAAGGGCGTGCCGGCGTGGCTGGTGCCCCACGCGCTGACCGCGGTCGGCGTGCTGCCCAGCACCATGTTGATGATCGAGATGTCGTGCGGCGCGAGGTCCCAGACGACGTTGACGTCGGGCTGGTAGAGCCCGAGGTTCAGCCGCGCGGTGTCGATGTAGTAGATCTTGCCGAGCTCCTCGGCGGCGACCATGTCGCGCAGGTGCTTGACCACCGCGTTGTGCTCGAACGTGTGCCCGGTGGCGAGGGTGAGGCCGGCCTCGTCGGCCATCGCGACGAGCTCGCGGGCCTCCGCGGTCGAGGCGGTCATCGGCTTCTCGACCATGACGTGCTTGCCGGCGGCGAGCAGCCGCTTCGCCAGCGGCGCGTGCGAGCGCGGCGGCGTGGCGATGATCGCGGCGTCGATGAGGTCGATCACCTCGTCCAGGCTGGTGACGCACAGTGCGCTCGGATACATCCGGCGCAGTGGATCGATCCGCTCCGTCTGTGCGTCGATCGCGACGACCAGTGACACCTCGGGGAGTGATGACAGCACGCGCACGTGCTTCGCCCCCCAGTAACCACAGCCGATGACGCCAACCTTCATGACCGACCCTGCTCCCCAAGAAAATAGGTCGCGGCGCCCCCCACGGGCAGTCGCCTAGCGACACTGGCGGATAACGCGTCAGCGGGGCAAGTGGGCACTGGCAAACTCGCCGTGTCGCATTCTTTACATGCCGCTTTTAACGAAACATGAAATGCCGCTTGACTCGTTAAAATGAACAAAAAACCTAATTTGCGCATTCTGTACGAATGCGGCTAAACGGACAAGATTGATCTTCTGTTTCGCAGCTCAGCGTACATGTGGGCCGCAGAAGGTGAATCTCGTTCCGGGGTGTCGAGGGCTCCGTCGTTCCGCCAGGCAACCCTGCCCGAACGGTCGAGGAAATTCATGCTTTAACTCTGGAGTGGATCATAGTTCGCCTGATAATTGCTTGTCCGACGATGGCCCCAATGCCAGAGGGTTATTTTTTGTCGACATAGTCACACGGCAGTGCGACATGCCACCCAGGTGCCGCGAGCGGAGTCACCTCAATACTCACCGTGGTCGCCGGATCGGCGGCGCAGGCCGTCTCGGCGCCCCGCAGGCCCGTGTGCCAGGCCGGCCCGTCGGCCCGGGCGTTGTCCACCCGGAAGTTGACCGCGCAGACCACCAGCACCAGCGCCGCGAGGATCCGGACCCCGGTCACGTCGTTGAGCAGGGCGACGAGCGTGACGAGCACCAGCAGGGCCGGCGCCACGTTGTACCGCGGGGTGGCGATGCCGCTGAGCGCGACCGGCGCGAGGTAGACCAGCGCGCTGTGCACGCCCGCCGCGATCACCAGTGTCCACCGTGGACGGACGACCTTGCGCAGCCCCAGGACCAGCACGGCGCCGAGGATCAGCCACGCGAGTGCGGCGAAGATCAGGCTGCGGGCGTTGACCGTCTGGCCGACCCAGCGCTCGCCGAACAGCGCCGTCGGCACCGCGCGGAGCACGAAGCCGGTCACCGCCCGGACCGGGTCCGGCGCCAGGCCCTCCCGCTCGCTCGCCCCGGTGAGCAGGCCGAGCACCTGCACGGCGAAGGGCACCACGAACGCCACGGCCTTCGCCACCGCGTACCGGTCCCGGTGGAACCACAGCACGAACGCGACGAGCGGCAGGTAGACGCCGGTCAGGATGTCGCTGCCGACGACGAGCACGATGCCCGCGCACGCCAGCACCTTCCCCGCGACCGAGGCGGGCCGGCACAGCAGGAACCAGAACAGGACGTAGAGACCGGTCCAGTGCAGGTTCGCCGGGGAGTTCAGCACGTCGCCCTGCGCCATCGGCAGCACCGCGACCGGCACCGACACCACCAGCCGGGCCACGGTCGAGGACAGGTACTCCCCGCTCAGGGCATACGCGGCGATCGCGAAGACGGTCGTGACCAGCGCCGCGCCGATCGCGAGCGCCGCGGCGGCCTGGGACGCCGGCAGCAGCGCCGCGACGCCGGCGACGAGCCGGGCGACGAGGTGGTAGTAGCCGGCGTAGGACGTGGTGAACGCCCCGGCGCCGTCGCGCGCCGCCTGGGTCAGGAAGATCTCGCCGTCCTCGGCCCAGATCGTGTCCAGCGCCCCGGGCCCGGGCTGCCGCAGGATCGAGGCCACCGTCCCGGCCACGAGGGCGCCGACGACCAGGGCGGCCTTCACCGGTGTACGGGTGCCGCGCCGGACCTGCTCCCGCTCGAGGACTGCGACCACGGTGGCTCCCCTAGACGTAAGGGCGGAAGACGGGCTTCACGGCGCGACCGACCAGGTAGGCGTCGACGCCGTCGCTCAGGGCCTTCGCGTAGACCGCGAGGGCGCCGTCGACCGCCTCGATCGTGCGGTCGATGTCCGCGTCGGTGTGGGAGTAGCTGACGACGAACGACGGGGCGATCACGCCGCGGCGGACCAGCTCCTGCAGGAACAGCGTCCGGAACGCCTGCGAGCGCTCGCCCTCGCCGTCCTTGGTCATGTAGATGAGGTTGCTGTCGCGGCCGGCCACGCCCACGAAGTCCTGGACGCCGTGCGCCGCCGCGGCCGCCGTCACGCCCTCCGCCAGCCGCCGGCCCTGGCGGTGCAGGTGCTCGATGACCGGTTCGCGCTCGTACACGTCGAGGACGGCCATCGTCGCGGCGAGGGTGTGCGTGTCGGCGCCGTAGGTGGTGGACAGCAGGAACACCCGCTCCCGGTCGGTGCGCAGGCCGCCGAGCTCCATGATGTCGGGCCGGCCGACGAGCGCGGCCACCGCGAAGCCGTTGCCGAGCGCCTTGCCGTAGCTGGTCAGGTCGGCCCGCACGCCGTGCACGTGGGAGGCGCCGCGCACGTGCCAGCGGAACCCGGTGATGATCTCGTCGAAGATCAGCACGATGCCATGCCGGTCACACAGCGCCCGCAGGCCCTCGAGGAAGCCCGGCGCGGGCGGCTCGGTCGTCTCGACCTCCTGCACCAGACAGGCGATCTTCCCGGGGTGCTCGGCGATCAGCGCCTCGACGCCGGCCAGGTCGTTGTAGCGGTACCGGACGGTCAGGTCACGGACCGCGCCGGGGATGCCGCCCGGCATGCCGGTCGTGCCGATGAACCAGTCGTCGGTGGAGAAGAACGGGTGGTCGGCGCAGATCGCGACGAGGTCCCGGCCGGTGAACGCGCGGGCGAGCTTCACCGCGGCGCTCGTCACGTCGGAGCCGTTCTTCGCGAACTTCACCATCCGGTCGGGCACGCCGAGCGCGCCGCGCAGCCGCTCCGCGGCGGTCAGCTCGATCGTCGCCGGGCGGCTGAAGTTGAGCCCCTCCGCCATCTGCCGGGCCGCGGCCTCGACCACCGGCGCGTAGCCGTGACCGAGCGTGACCGAGCGCAGCCCCATGCCGTACTCGACGAACTCGTTGCCGTCGGCGTCCCAGACGTGACAGCCGCTGCCCCGGACGATGAAGCCCGGCGCCTCCTCGGGGAACTGGTCGTCCCCCTTCGCATACGTGTGCGCGCCACCGGGGATCACCGCGTGGGCCAGGGGCCGCAGGCGGTTGGACTCGTCGAACAGCAAAGACCCGCTCCTACTTCTTTCCGAGCTTCTTTCCGAGCAATGGTTGAACCTTGCGCATGACCATCCCGCGGGTACGGGTGTCCAGCGCGAGCAGCAGGCCGCCGGCGATGCCGGTGGCGAGCACGCCGTAGACCAGGAGCTTCAGCACCCACGGCCCGCTGACCAGGCCGAACCGGTCGACCAGGAACGGCACGAGGAAGCCCGCCGAGCCCGCGAGGAACGCCGGCACCGTCGGGCCGAGGATCTGCCAGGTGCTGACCTTCAGCACCCGCACGAAAGTGATGTACATCATCAGGATCGTGATCGACAGCTCGACCGCCGACATGCCCAGCGCGATCGCGGCGACCTGCGCGCGGTCGTCGGTGGAGCCGTTGAGCCACTGCCCGATGAGGTAGAAGGTGCCGACCCCGACCGCGAGCTGGAACCAGGACAGCGCCGTGTTGATGCCCGGCCGCCCGACGGCCTGCAGGGCGGGGCCGAGCAGCACCCCGTACACGTTGACGATGCCGACGATGCACAGCAGCTGCATGCCGGTGCCGGCCGGCGACCACTCGGGACCGAGCAGCGCGACCAGGGGCTTCGCGACGGCCGCGAGGATGCCCAGCGCGGGCAGTCCGGCGACGGCGGACACGTGCAGCATCTTGGCGAGCCGGTCACCGAGCTCGGCCGGCTTGCGCTGCAGGCGGGCCAGCTCCGGCAGCGACACCTGCTGCAGCGACCGGCTGGTCACCTCGGTCAGCATGTCGGGCAGGCGCTGCGCGATGCGGTACAGACCGACCGCCACCGGCCCGAAGAACTTGGCCAGGACCAGCAGGTCGATGCGGATGGCCAGGAAGACGCCGATGCCGCCGAGCGCGGACTGGGCGGAGAACCCCCACAGGTCCTTGATCGCCTGCCGGGGCAGCCGCCAGCGGGGGCGCCAGTCGGTGACGGTCCACAGCACGACGGCGCCGACGCCGCCCACCACCAGCTGCTGCCCCACCAGCGCCCAGGCCTGGTAGCCGGCGAGCGCCATGGCGATGCCGACCACGCCGCCGATGACGTTCGCGATCAGCGTCCGGATGGCCAGCGGCCGGAACGTCATCCTCCGCCGCATGATCGCCTCGGGGACCACGGTCAGCCCCTGCAGCAGGATCATGGGGGTCAGCGCCACGCAGATCATGGTGACCTCGGGCTGGTCGTTGAACGCCGCCCACAGCGGTGCCGCGGCGGCGGCCACCGCGGTCAGCACCAGGCTGCCGATGATGACGAGCCAGAACCCGGCGTCCAGGTGGTCGCCTTCGAGCTTCTCGCGCTGGATGATCGTGGTGAGCAGCGTCTGCTGGAGCAGCATCTGCGTGATCATCACGAACAGCAGCGCGGTGCCCACGACGCCGAACGCGTGCGGTCCCAGCATGCCCGCCAGCACGAACGTGACGACGGTCGTGGTGCCCAGGCGGCCCGCGGTCAGCGCGTACGACCAGAAGATCGCGGACTTGAGGCGCTTGCGCGGCGCCTCCTCCTCCGGTGCGTCCAGCGTCGTCGTTGTCGCCGGTGGTGTCAGAGCGCTGATCTCGGCGGTACGGTCAAGATCGACGGTGCGGTCGAGCGGGTCGACGCTGCTGTCGACGCTCTGACTCATGCGGACTCCTAGGCCTGCGGCTGCTGGTCAGACGACTGCTGATCGGGCTGCTCCCAGACCGGCGGCGCGATCGGCGTGCGGGTGATCGAGCGCCGGATCCGGCCCAGCTTGGCCCGGCCGCGGCGGGTGCCCCACGAGGTCAGGAACGCCCCGGTGGCGACCGCCCGCTCCGTCACCGGCAGCTCGTTGCTCATGAGCGCCTTCGTGATCTCCCAGGTCATCCTGGTGTGGTGGCTCTGGTCCGAGGCGGGCTTGCGCTTGCGGTTCTTGCCCTTCGCCGCGCCCGGCTCCAGCCACTCGAGCACCTCGTCGGTGTCGCGCTGCGCGCCGAACGTGTTGGTCGCGTGCATCCTGCGGTAGAACAGCCGCTGCGGCACCTGGATGAACTCCCCGCGCAGCGCCAGCTCGTGCAGCATCCGCACGTCGCTGGACAGGAACGGCCCGAGCAGCCGCGTCTTGCGCAGCACGTCGGTGCGGACCACGCCGAAGACCTCGTTGCAGAGGTTCCACTTCCGTGCGTACCAGCTGACCCGGCCCCGCGAGCGCAGGGTCTGGGTGTCCATGGCGTCGTCCCACGGGCCGATCTCGTTGCCGTCGCTGTCGATCAGCATCGTCTGCGGGAAGGCCAGGATCGCCTCGGGATGCGCGTCGAGCGCCTCCACGCACCGGCTGATCAGCGTCGGCGCGGCGAGGTCGTCGTGCGCGGCGAGCCGGAACAGCTCGCCGCGGGCCAGCTGCACGACCCGCCGGAAGTTGCCGGCCTCGCCGAGGTTCTCCGGGTTGCGGTACACCCGGACCCGCTCGTCCTTGGCGGCGTAGCGCTCCAGGATCTCCCAGGTGCTGTCGGTGGACAGGTTGTCGCACACGACGATCTCGAAGTCCGGGTAGTCCTGCGCCAGCATCGACTCGATCGCGAGCGGCAGGTACTTCTCGACGTTGTACGTCGTCATCCCGATCGAAACTCTGGGCATCTAGGCCACCAGGATCTCTGCGGTGACGCCGAGGTCGGCGAGGGACTTGGCGATCTCGTCCTTGTACGCCGGGTTGGTGATCACGACGGCCTTCGGCTGCAGGGTCGTGAGGGTCGACGGCGGGTCGACCCGGTGCCCGGTGACCGGCAGGAAGCGGCCCCACTTGCGCGGGTTGAGGTCCACGACGCCGTGCAGGCCCAGCTCGCGGTCGGCGAGGGTCAGGAACTGCACGCCGCGGGAGCCCGCACCCCACAGCACCGGCCGCGCGCCGTCGGCGTTGAGCTTCGCGATCGTGCTCCGCCAGCGCTCCCGCTCGGCGTGGTGCCGCTCGGCGAAGCCGGCGATCGCCGCGAGCTGCTTGTCGCGGGCCCGCATCGACGGCAGCTCGCCGGTGTGCGCGACGTGACCGCCGGCGCGGGGGCGGTTGGCCGACACCTCGATGTAGCGGAACATGCCCGAGAACAGCGTGCCCGTCGACTCGACCGTCCAGCCGGCCCGGCCGAAGATGCTCGCCAGGGAGTAGGCGTCGAAGTACGACACGTGCGGGTAGATGACCTCCCAGCCGGCGGTGGCGAGGTCGTACACCGCGTCGGGGACCTCGACGTAGCCGAAGACCTCGCGGCCCTTCGCCTGCTCCCGCAGGTCGACCAGGAACTCGAACGGGTCGTCGAGGTGCTCGAACCAGTGCCGCGAGGTGAAGAAGTCGTACTTCGGCAGGCCGGACCCGCGCGGGGCGAGCCCGCTGTGGAACGTGGTCAGGCCGTTGGTGCCGACCTCGCCCGCGTACATCGCGTCGTAGCCCACGCCGCTGGCGCCGCTGACGTGGGTGAGCTCCTTGAGGAACTCGCCCTGGCCGCAGCCGACGTCGAGCACGAGCTTGCCGCTCAGGTCGTACCGCTCGCTGAGGCTCTGCACCAGGTCCGCGGAGAACCGCTGGAACGCGGGGGAGAAGTGCAGGTTGGTGTCCATCGTCGTGTCGTAGACGAGCTTGTCCTGCTCGAACGCGACGTTGCGCACGTAGGCGCAGCGCGGGCAGTGCGCCAGCTCCATCCGGCCGACGGGGGACGCGACCGCGTCGCCGTGCGCCTCCCAGTGCACCCCGCACAGGACCGGGATGTCACCGAGGTCGGCGAACGGGACCAGCCGCTCCTCGCCGCAGGCGTCACAGATCCGGTCGCTCGTCATGCCGTCCACCGCAGGTCGTTGTCGAGCTTGCCGGCCTCCATCAGCGCCTTGATCCGCTTGATGCGCTGGTGGGTCTGGCTGCCGAACTGCTCGATCGTCAGGCCGTGCCGCTGGTACTGCTCGATCAGCTGCTCGACGCCCAGCTTGACCGTCCACCTCGGCTGGAACTCGGGGACCTCGGCGGCGATCAGGTCGCAGGTGACCCGGTAGTTGCGCAGGTCGGTGCCGGCGCCCTCGGCGAACGTCACCTCGCTGCCCGGCACCACCTCGGCGACGAGGTTGGCCACGTCGCGGATCAGGTAGTTCTCGCTGCTCTTGCCGATGTTGTACGCCTTGGCGTGCACGCGCCCGCGGTCGACCTCCAGCAGCGCCAGGAACGCGGCGGAGATGTCCTCGATGTGGACCAGCGGCCGCCACGCCTTGCCGTCCGACAGCAGCCGGACCTGCCCGGTGAGCAGCGCGTGCGCGGCGAGGTCGTTGACGACCAGGTCGCCGCGCAGGCGGGGGGAGAAGCCGTAGGCCGTGGAGTTGCGCAGGAACACCGGCGAGAAGTCGTCGTCGGCGAGCTCCAGCAGGCCATGCTCCGAGAGGATCTTCGACTCGCCGTAGGGCGTCACGGGCTGGAAGCCGGCCGTCTCGTCCAGCGGGGTGTCGTCGGCGCCCTTGCCGTACAGCGAGCAGGACGACGAGAAGAGGAACCGCTGGACCCCGGCGGCCTTGGCGGCCTTCGCCAGGCGGATCGTCGAGCGGTGGTTGACGTCATACGTCAGGTCGGGGTTGAGGTTGCCCAGCGGGTCGTTGCACAGGGCCGCCAGGTGCATGACCGCGTCGAACCCGGTGACGTGCGACGGCTCGACGTCGCGGAGGTCGACGCGCAGCGTCTTGACCTCCTCCGGCGCCGGCCCGAGGACGCAGTCCGCGAACAGCCCGGTGTCGAGACCGACGACCTCGTGCCCGGCCTGCCGGAGTATCGGCACCAGCACACTGCCGATGTATCCGTCGTGACCGGTGACGAGTACGCGCATGGCAAAGCTCCCGAACGCTCGGCGGGTGGAAGGCGAGTCTAAGAGGGACCGAAAGTGCCCTCGGTGGTGTGTCGGACTTCTTACTCTGACGTTGAACAGCAGTGTTCCGTGACCGCTAGCTTCTTGGCTTGGATTCTGCCTTAGGCTGACGCGTCCACATCATGCTCCTGGCGTATAGCTTCGCCATGTACACAGGAGCCTAGCGCCAACGATTATTTTGGGGGGACGCATGCCCGTTGTCTCGTGCCGGCTCTGTGGTGCCGAGCTCACCGAGACCTTCGTCGACCTCGGTATGTCGCCACTATGTGAGAGCTACGTGCCCGCAGAGAAGGTCGACGCACCGGAGACGTTCTACCCGCTGCACGTGCGCACCTGCTCTGAGTGCCTGTTGGTGCAGCTCCCGGCCTACGTGGCGGGTGAGGAGATCTTCTCCGACTACCTCTACTTCTCCTCCTATTCATCATCCTGGGTGGAGCATGCGCGGCAGTACTCCGTCGCTATGATCGAGAAGCTCAACCTAACGGCCGACAGCCTGGTCGCCGAAGTGGCCAGTAATGACGGGTACCTTCTGCAGCACTTTGTGGCCGCGGGTATTCCCGTGATCGGCGTTGAGCCAGCCGGAAATGTCGCCGCGGTCGCCCGCGAAAAGGGGATCCGGACAGAGGTGTGCTTTCTCGGGCCGGAAACCGGCGAATCGGTCGCGGCGCAGTACGGTCGCGCGGATCTGGTTGCCGCAAATAACGTCTATGCCCATATTCCGGACATCATTGGTTTCAGTCAGGGACTCGCCAATCTGGTCAAATCGGACGGATTGGTCACGCTGGAGTTCCCGCACCTGCTGCGCCTGATCGAGCGCCGGCAGTTCGACACGATCTACCACGAGCACTACCAGTACCTGTCGCTGCTCACCGCGTCGCGGGCGCTCGCCAAGGGCGGCCTCACCGTCGTCGACGTGGAGGAGCTGCCGACCCACGGCGGGTCGCTGCGCGTGCACGCACAGCGAAGTGAAACAGCGGGTGAACCTTCGGTGGCCGTCAAGGCCGTCCTCGACGCCGAGGCCGCGGCCGGCCTGCACACCTTCGAGGGGCACAAGGGCTTCGCCGGCGAGGTCTTCACCATCAAGCGCGACCTGCTCGACTTCCTCATGAAGGCGCGCGCCGAGGGCAAGCGGGTCGTCGGCTACGGCGCCCCGGGCAAGGGCAACACGCTGCTCAACCACTGCGGCATCCGCGAGGACCTGCTCGAGTACACGGTCGACCGGTCGCCGCACAAGCAGGGCATGTTCCTGCCGGGCACGCACATCCCGATCCACGCGCCGGAGCGCATCGCCGCGGACCGGCCCGACTACGTCCTGGTCCTGCCGTGGAACCTGCGCACCGAGATCAGCGCGCAGCTGTCGTACGTGCGCGACTGGGGCGGCAAGCTAGTCTACCCGATCCCGGCTCTCGACGTCGAGGAGTAGTTTGTCGTGAAGGTCGTCCTGTTCTGCGGTGGTCTCGGCATGCGGATGCGCGAGGGCACGAGCAACGTCCCGAAGCCGATGGCGATGATCGGCGACCGGCCGCTGCTGTGGCACGTCATGCGCTACTACGCCCACTTCGGGCACACCGACTTCGTGCTCGCCCTCGGCTACGGCGCCGCCGTGGTCAAGGACTACTTCCTGCACTACGACGAGACGCTGTCCAACGACTTCACCCTCGTCGGCGGCAACGGTGACGTGCAGCTCTTCTCGACCGACATCACCGACTGGAACATCACGTTCATCGACACGGGCCTCAAGGCCACGATCGGCGAGCGGCTCATGCGCGTGCGCAAGTACGTCGAGGACGAGCCGATGTTCCTGGCCAACTACGCCGACACGCTGACCGACGCGCCGCTGCCGGAGATGGTGGAGCGTTTCCGGGCGTCCACGGCGGCGGTCAGCATGCTCGCCGTGCCGCCGGTCTCCACGCACCACATCCTGGAGATGTCAGACGACGGGTCGGTGTCGCGGGTCCGGGACTTCCGCGACCTGATGACCTGGGAGAACGGCGGCTACTTCATCATGCGGCCGGAGATCTTCGACGTCCTGCGCGACGGCGAGGACATGGTGCCGCACGCCTTCGACCGGCTCATCCCGGACCGGAAGCTGCTGGCTCAGCAGTACGACGGGTTCTGGCGCGCGGTCGACACGTTCAAGGACCGGGCGGAGATGGAAGAGGCCTACAACCACGGCAACTGCCCGTGGATGCTGTGGGACGCGTCCCGCCGCCCGTCCGCATGATCGGCTTCTCCCTCGCCGGCGTGCGGTCCGTGGTCGCCCTGGGTGCACACCCGGACGACATCGAGATCGCCGCCGGCGGGCTGCTGCTCTCCCTGCCTGCCGGGGTTTCGGTCCACTACGTCCTCGCGACGGGTGTGCCCGCCCGGCAGGCGGAGGCCCGGGCGGCCGCGACGGCGTTCCTGTCCCAGGGCACGGTGCGGTTCTCGCTGGGTGACCTGCCCGACGGCCGGCTCCCGGCGCACTGGGACGCGACGAAGGAGATCGTCGAGGCCGCGGCCCGGCTCGGCACCCCGGACCTGGTCCTGGCGCCGTCGACCGACGACGCGCACCAGGACCACCGGCTGCTCGGCTCGCTCGCCTCGACCGCCTTCCGGAACTCGCTCGTCATGCACTACGAGATCCCGAAGTGGGACGGCGACCTGTCCCGGCGCAACGTGTACGTGCCGCTCACCGTCGAGCAGGGCCGGCGCAAGGTCGCGCTGCTGCACGAGCACTTCCCGTCGCAGAAGGCCCGCGACTGGTGGGACGACGAGGTGTTCCTCGGCCTCGCCCGCATCCGTGGGATGGAGTGCCGGTCGCACTACGCCGAGGCGTACACCGTCACGAAGTCGGTCGTGACCTTCTAGGGTCCGGGCCTGCTCTTGGGTCCGTGCGTGTCGGGTCTGCTCTAGGGACCGTGCGTGTTGGGCCTGCTCTTGGGCCCGTGCGAGTCGGGTCTGCTCTACGGCCCGTGCGTGACGGGCTTGCCTCCGTCGAGGAAGACGTTGGTGGCCTCCCAGGTGACGCCTGGGAGGTCCTCGTTGGAGGCGGCGCCGTAGCGGCTGTTCTGCACGAACACGTTGTTGCGGAACACGACCTTCTCGGTCTTCGTGTCCGGCCGCAGGTTCACCGTGTAGTTCCCGCCGCTGAACAGGTTGTTCTCCACCAGCAGGTCGCTCAGCTTCGGGGCGGTCTCCGAGCCGAGCTGGAAGCCCGCGTTGAACGGGTCGTTGGTGGCCGGGTTGAACGCCTCGAGCGTGTTGTGCCGCACGATCATGCCGGTGCCGCCGGTCGTCTGCAGGATGTCCTGGTGGTCCTTCTCGTCGGTGAAGACCAGGCCGTGGATCCAGCTGTCCTCGATCACCGCGCCGTCGGAGACCCGGGGCCCCTCGTTGAGGTTGTGCATGTTGACGCGGCGCAGCGTGTAGTGGCCGAAGCCGACGCCGAGCCCTTCGCCGTCACCGGTGATCTCGGTGTCCTCGACGAGCAGGCTCGCGTCGGGCACGAGCTCGTCGAACACCCGGATGATCATGCCGCCCTTGTTCTTGCAGTTGATCTTCGACCGCTTGATCGTGACGTTCTTCGCCTTGATCTCGACGCAGTCGGTGAGGATCTTCCCGTCGATGACGGTGTTCTCCTGCGTGATCGCGTACGGGCCGGTGTACGGGGTGAGCGTCGTCCCCGCCGGCACGCCCGTGTTGTCGGGGCCGGGCCAGGGCTTCGCGGCCGCGACCGGCCCGGCGACGAGTCCCGTGCCGGTGGTCGGGTGCTTCTTGCCCTGCTCCGTGAAGGCGTAGCTCGCCTTGTACGGCTTGTCGTCGACCGTCGAGTCGGTGACCGTGGCCGGGGCGCCGGCGTAGTGCTGGAAGCCAACCGCGCAGCCGTGCACCTTGACCTTCGTGGCCGTGTAGCCGCCGTTGCCGACGCCGACCATGTCCTTGCCGTCGCAGAACACCTCGGTGTTCTCCACGACGGTGCCGTGCACGCCCGGGAAGATCCGGATCGCCGCCGCGCCCCGGTGCCGCACGGTCGTGTTGACCACCTTGACGTTGTTGGCCTTGATGTGCAGCGCCGTGGTGAGCTGCTTGCCGTCGACGACGGCGCCGTCGGTGCTGATGACGGTGGCCTTCTCGTCGGCGCTGCTCGACTGGCTCTCGGAGCCGCCGCTGGTGTACGCCGCGGCCGCGATCCCGCCCGCGGCGACCACCACGACGATGGCGACGCCGATCGCGACGGTGCGCGCGGACACGCGTGGCTTCTGGGGTGGAACGGAGTGGCGTCCGGGGCGCTCGACCTGCTCCGTACTGCTCACGCTCTTTCCCCCTGAGTGACTAGGCGCGCAGACCCGCGGACGATACGTGATTCGCCATCACGTCCTCAACTTGAGTGTCGGCTTTCCGCACCTGATGCACGGGGTGTTTCGCCAGTTCGGCCCTTACTCGGCCGCGACCTTCACCTTGCCGTTGCCGTTCGTTGCCGCTGGGGTCGCCGTTTCGAGGCGGGCGGCCTCGCGGATCGCCTCGGCGGCCTGCTCGGCCTCGGCCAGGGTCTGGGCGGCGCGCTCGGCGGCCTCGGTGCCGGCGGCGGTGGCGAGCTGTTCGATCTCCTCGGCCCGCCGCTGCGCGGCCTCGACCCGCTCCTCGGCGAGCTTCGCCTGCTCCTCGGCCTGCTTGGCCTTCTCGCCGGCCTGCTTCGCCTGCTGCTGGGCCTGCTTCGCCTTCTCGGCGGCCGCCTTCGCCTGCTCCTCGGCCTGCTTGGCCTTGTCGTCGGCCTGCTTCGCCTTGTCGGTCGCCTGCTGCGCCTGCTCGCTCAGCTTCTCGGCGTCGGCGGTCTGCTGCCGCAGCTCGGCCAGGCGGGCCTCCGCGGCCGCGACCTGGGTGGTCAGCTCGGTCTCCTGCGCCCGCAGGCCGGCCAGCTCGCCGCTGAGCGCCGTCTCGGCCTGGGAGACCTTGCTGGTGAGCGCGGTCTCCTGCTCGCGCAGGTCGGCGAGGCGGGTCTCGGCGCCGGCGACCTCCTCGAGCCGCTCGCGGGCGGCGGCTTCCTGCGCCCGGGCCTCGGCCAGCCGGCCCTCCACCGCGGTGAGCTCCGCGGTGACGGCCTCGAGCTGGGCCTTCGCGGTGGCCGCCTGCTTCGCGGAGGCTTCCGCTTCCGCCTTCGCCGTGGCCTGGGCCTTGGCGGTGGCCTCGGCGCCGGCCTTCGTGGCGGCGTCGGCCTTGGCGATCGCCTCCGCCTCCGCCTTCGTGGCGGCCTCGGCCTTGGTCGCGGCCTCCGCCTGGGCGGCGGTCAGGACGGCCGCGGCCTCGGTGCGCAGCGTCTCGGCCTCGGTCTGCGCCGTGGTGCGCAGCGTCTCGGCTTCGGTCTGCGCCGTGCTCCGCAGCGTCTCGGCCTCGGTGCTGGCGGCGGTGAGGAGCTGGTCCGCCTCCGCTGACGCGGCGGTGGTGAGGGTGTCGGCCTCGGTCCTCGCGGCGGCCCGCAGCTCGTCCACCTCGGTCCGCACCGTGGTCCGCAGCGTCTCGGCCTCCGACTCGGCGGTGGCGCGGAGCTGGTCGGTCTCGGCCTTGGCCGCGGCGCGGGCCTCGGCGAGCTCGCGGTCGGCCGTCGTGCGCAGCTCGGCGACCTCGGCGTCGTGGGTGGCGCGCAGGTCGCGCAGCTCCTGCTCGAGCGCGGCGCGGGCCGCGTCGGCCCGCTGCACGGCCTCGGCGTCGGCCTTCCGGGTCGCCTCGTCGGTGCTCTTGCGGTGGGCCTCGGTCGCGACGGCGTGCGCCTCGGCGGCCGCGGCCTCGGCCTTCGCCACGGCGCTGTCGGCGATGGCCTTCGCCTGCGCGGCGGCCTGCTCGGTGACGGCAGTCGCGGCCTGCTCGGCCTGCGCGGCGACGGCGGCGGCCGTCTCCTGCGCCTGGGCGGTGACGGCCGCGGCGTGCTCCTCGGCCTGCGCGGCCACGGCGGCCGCGGCCTCCTGCGCCTTCGCCGCGACGGTCGCGGCGGTCTCCTGGGCCTGGGTGGTCAGCGCGGTCGCCTGCGCCTGTGCCTCGGCCGTGACCGCGGACGCCTTCTGCTGTGCCTCGGTGGTGACCGCGGCGGCCTGCTGCTGCGCCTGGGCGACGATCGCGGCGGCCTGCTGCTCGGCCTCGCTCGTCACGGTCGCCGCGTGCTGCTGGGCGGCGGTGGCGTGCTGGTCGGCCTGGGCGCGGACCTGCGCCGAGTGCTGCTCGGCCGACGCGCGCAGCGCCTGCAGCTCCCGCTCCGCCTGGAAGCGGGCCTGCTCGAGCTGGGCGGTGACCTCGGCGGTGATGCGCTGCGCCTCGGCGTGCGCGTGCGCGACGATCCGGTCGGCCTCGGCCCGCGAAGCGGCGGCCCGCTCCTCGATCGCCCGGGCCTCGGCCTCGAGCGCGGCGCGACGCTCCGTAACCGCCCGCTCCTCCTCCGCACGGCGGGCGGCGAGGGCGAGCTCGAAGTCCTCGTTGGCCTTGGCGGCCCGGCCACGGGCGTCGGCGAGGAGCCGCTCGGCCTCGGCGCGCAGGCCCGCGATGTCCTGCACGGCATTGGCGCGGATCGACTCCGCCTGGTCCTCGGCGAGCCCCAGGATCTGCTCGACGCGGGCGCCCAGATGACGGAACGAGACCTCGCCCACAGGACCGCGCCGACGCAGGTCGGCGAGCTCCATCTGCAGCTCCTGGACCTGGGAGGCGAGCGCCTGGACCTGGCTCCAGACCTCTTCGTTCTCCAGCTTCAGGGCATGGATCTCGTTCTCCGACTGAGTCCAGTACTTGTCGACCTGGCTGCGGTTGTACCCACGCAGTGCGGTCTCGAAGTCGGGCTCTGAAGAGACGCCGCCCGGGCCCGTGTCGAAGAGGTCGCGGTCTGACATACACCCATCCTCACACGCAACGTCCCGCCACGCGCAATTACACACCGCGCATGACGGGACGTGCGATCGAACTCCCCGTGAATGATCGAGAAGCGGCCGGATCGCCGCGCCCCGCGAGCGTCAGGCGGAGACCTTCTCGCCGTCTCCGGACTTGCCCTTCTTGGCGTCGGCCGGGCCGGCCTGCTGCGGCGGCTGGACCGTCGGCATGATCCCGGCGAGGCCGGAGAGCATCTGACCCAGCTGCGACGTGACCGCGTCCTTCTGGCGGGTGAGGTCCTCGACCTCGCGCCGGGCCCGCTGCGTGGTCTCCTCGGCCTCGGCACGCGCCTCGCTGAGCTGGCGGTGCGCCTCGGCGCGGGCCTCGTTGACCGTCTTCTCGGCCAGGTTCTTGGCCTTCTCGACCGTCTCGGCGGCGCTGCGCTCGGACTCGACCCGGCGCGCCTCGGCCCGCTGCTCGATCTCCTTCGCGCGGTCCTCGGCGGCCCGGGCGCGGCTCTCGGCCTCGTTGACGAGCTTCTGGGTCGCGGCGACCGCGGACTGGTGACGGGCCGACTCGTCGCGCTCCGCCTTCTCCTGCCGCTCGGCGATCTCCAGCGCGAGGGACTGCAGGTCCTTGTCGCGCTTGTCCCGCGCGTCGGTCAGCAGCTTCGTCGCCTCGGCACGCTTCTCCTCCGCCTCGCGGGCGGCCTTGGCGCGCAGCTGGGTGATCTCCCGCTCGGCGGTGGCCCGCAGCGTCGCCACCTCGCGCTCGACCGTGGCCTTCAGCTCGGCGACCTCGTGTGCCGTGGCCGTGCGCAGCTGCTTGGTCTCGCGCTCCGCGTCGGCGCGCAGCGTGTCGGCCTCGCGCCGGGCCTGCACCCGGACCTCGGCGGCCTCCCGCTCGGCGGCGGTGCGCAGGTTGCCCGCCTCGCGCTCAGCGGTCGCCTTCATGGCGGCGGACTCGGCCCGCGCCTTGTCGGTGATCTCGCGAGCCTCGAGACGCGCGGCGGAGATGATGCCCTCGGACTCCCGCTTGGCCTCGCCCCGGTGGTCGTTGGCCTGCTCCTCGGCGAGCCGCAGGATCTGCTCGACCCGCGTGCCCAGCCCCGACAGCGTCGGCCGGTTGTTCTCCTCCAGCTGCTTGTTGGTGTCGCTCAGCTTCTGCTCCATCGTGCCGAGCCGCTGCTCGGTCTGACGGATGCGCCGCTGGGACTCGGCGAGCCGGCTCTCGGCCTCTTCGCGAGCCTGGTTGGCCTGCTGGAGCTGCGCGTTGATCCGCTGCAGCTTGGCGTCGACCTGGGCACGGTCGTAACCGCGCAGGACCACACTCAGCTCTTCGTGATCCGAGCCGTTCTGAAAGAAGTCAACCGAGGACTGCTGCTGGGGCATTGGCACATACTTGCAGACCACCGGGGGGCTTTCGCAAGGGTGCAACGGCACTCTTCCGAGATGGTCGCAAGGTCAACTTCACCGGACCAGGACACGCCACGTTTTTGTCATGCTTTGTCGGCGTGTCGAGTGACCGTACGGCCAGGTCGCAATCACCGAAAAGTGCACCCACCGAGACAACGTCCATACCGCCCCTCACCTCGGATGACACACCCCCGCCGCCACCTGCCCCGCCGCCCCGCCACCCCGGCGGGTCTTCTTGCTCACTGAACTCAACCACATCCGCCCCCACCCCATTGACGACGTTGATCAATGCCCCGGTTCGCGGCTTTCGTTCCATAGACCCCGCGCGATCCACCCACAAGATGATCTCTGATTCGGGTCCACATCGCGCACCCTCTATTCGCCCCCCATCCGGAATGGGACGTCTCAGGGCATTGATCAACGTCTGTGGTGCCGACCGTGTCCCGCCACCGCCGGCAAGCAGCGTGGCCGTGGGAACGGACGGCCACGAGGGGAGGTGGCCGCCTGTAGGGGCGCCGGCCGCTGTGGGGGTGGCGATATGTGTATGAGTGGTCCGCGTGTAGGGGGAGTGGCCGTCCGCCGGGGTGGCGCCGCGTGTGGGGGGAGTGGCCGTCCGCCGGGGTGGCGCCGCGTGCGGGGGCGTGGCCGTCTGCGGCGGTGGCGATCGCGCGCGCGGACCTGTCCGCCTGCGGCCTGGGTGGTGGCGCGGGTGCGGGGGAGGCGGGCCGCGTGGGGAGGCGGTGTGGTTTGTCGGCCTTCGTCGGGGAGTGCTTCGGTGTGGCCGTGACGGAGGCCGGCCGCGGTCCGCCGGCGCCGCTCGATGACATTGATCAATGCCCGGGTTTGTGGCCTTTGTGCCATGCGTGGCAGGAGTGGGGGCCGCGGCGGGAGCCACGACGCTGTGGCGTCCCGTCGCGGGGTCTGGTGCGTACCCGGCTTGAGGGGTGGTAACCGCCGCGGCTGGGTGCGGCGGGTGTCGGCCGGCTACTGGTTGCGGAAGCGGTTGATCGCGGTCTCGTGCTTCGCGCGCAGCTCGGGGTCGCGGACGCCGAGGCCCTCGGTGGGGGCCAGGCACAGCACGCCGACCTTGCCCTGGTGCGCGTTGCGGTGCACGTCGTGTGCGGCCTGGCCGGTCTGGTCCAGGGAGTAGGTGCGCGACAGCGTCGGGTGGATCTTGCCGAGGGCGATGAGCCGGTTGGCCTCCCACGCCTCGCGGTAGTTGGCGAAGTGGCTGCCGATGATGCGTTTGAGGTTCATCCAGAGGTACCGGTTGTCGTACTGGTGCATGAAGCCCGACGTCGACGCGCAGGTGACGATGGTGCCGCCGCGCTTGGCGACGTAGACGCTGACGCCGAAGGTCTCGCGGCCCGGGTGCTCGAACACGATGTCCGGGTCGTCGCCGCCGGTCAGGGCGCGGATCTCCGCCCCGAAGCGGCGCCACTCGGCGGTGTCCTGCGTGTGCTCGTCCTTCCAGAAGGTGAACGACGAGCGGTCGATCACCAGCTCCGCGCCCATGGCCCGGCACAGGTCGGCCTTCTGCGGGCTGGACACGACGCAGACGGGGGTGGCCCCGCCGTTGAGGGCGAACTGCGTCGCGTAGGAGCCGAGGCCGCCGGACGCGCCCCAGATGAGGACGGTGTCGCCCTGCTTCATCTGCGCGCCGTGGTGGGAGACGAGCTGCCGGTAGGCGGTGGAGTTGACCAGCCCGGGGCAGGCCGCCTCCTCCCACGACAGGTGGGTGGGCTTCGGCATGAGCTGGTTGGCCTTGACCAGGGCCAGCTCGGCGAGGCCGCCGAAGTTGGTCTCGAAGCCCCAGATCCGCTGCTGCGGGTCGAGCATCGTGTCGTCGTGCCCGGTGGCGTCCTCCAGCTCGACGCTGAGGCAGTGCGCGACCACCTCGTCGCCGGGCTTCCACTTGCTCACCCCCGGGCCGACCTTCAGGACCACGCCGGCGGCGTCCGAGCCGACCACGTGATAGGGCAGGTCGTGGCGCTTCGAGAGGTCGTTGAGGCGGCCGTACCGCTGAAGGAAGCCGAACGTCGAGACCGGCTCGAAGATCGACGTCCAGACGGTGTTGTAGTTGACGGCGCTGCCCATCACGGCGATCAGGGCCTCGCCCGGACCGACCTCGGGGGTGGGGACCTCCTGCACGTGCAGGGACTTGCGGGGGTCCTTGTCCCGGGTGGCGAGGCCGTCGAACATGTCGGTCTCGTCGGCGCGGACGACCACGCCGCGGTACGACGAGGGCACCGGCAGGCCGGCCACGGCGCGGAGCTCGGCCGCGGGGTCCGCCGCCCGCTCCGCCTGCATGATCGCGTCGAGGATCTGCTGCACCGCTGGCTCCTAACGTCCGGGATGAAGGCATAAAGCGTGGGACCCCGGAATGCGGGGTGCCTATGGGGATCGGCAACACATCTCGATGCCCTGAAGCGGACGTTACTGAACGGTAGCTAAATCGGGAACCGGCCTGTGAAGAAGTCCACTGACCTCCTCAGGAGTGGTTGCTCGAAGCTGCTCGGAACGGCTCCACCAGCTCCACGAGTACGCCTCCGGCGTCTTTCGGATGCACGAAGTTGATGCGCGAATCGGAGGTGCCGCGGCGGGGCGTCTCGTAGAGCAGCCGGACGCCACGGGACCGCAGCTCGGCGCAGGTCGCATCGATGTCGCTCACCGTGTAGGCGAGCTGCTGCATGCCCGGACCGCTGCGGTCCAGGAACTTCGCGATCGTCGAGGCCGGGCTCAGCGGCGCGAGCAGCTGCAGGCAACCCCCCTCGGGGGTGGGCCCGACCGAGAGCATCGCCTCGCGCACCCCCTGCTCCTCATTCGTCTCCTCGTGCACGCAGCGCATGCCGAACACGCGCGCGTAGAACGCGATCGCCTCGTCGAGATCCGCGACGGCGATACCGACGTGATCGATGCGGAGAATGCCGACGGGTGAGATATCCAACTTCGGGTCCGAGGTCGTCATGGCGATAGTCTGAACCCTAGTAATCGTTCAGTCGCGACGGCGCGATGTGGAACATCTCTCGAAAGGCCTCACGATGACTCAAGCGGTGATCGTCAGCGGCGCCCGCACGCCGATGGGGCGGCTGCTCGGCGCCCTCAAAGACTTTCCCGCCACCAGGCTCGGGAGTGTCGCCATCAAGGCGGCACTCGAGCGTTCGGGCGTGGCGCCCGAGCAGGTGCAGTACGTGATCATGGGCCAGGTGCTGACCGCCGGCGCCGGCCAGATGCCCGCCCGGCAGGCCGCGGTCGAGGCCGGCATCCCGATGTCGGTGCCCGCCCTGACCATCAACAAGGTCTGCCTCTCCGGCCTCGACGCGATCGCCCTGGCCGACCAGCTCATCCGGGCCGGCGAGTTCGAGATCGTGGTCGCCGGCGGCATGGAGTCGATGACCAACGCCCCGCACCTGCTCGCCGGGCAGCGCCAGGGCTACAAGTACGGCGACGTCGTCATCCGCGACCACATGGCCCTCGACGGCCTCACCGACGCCTGGGACCAGGTGTCGATGGGCGAGTCGACCGAGCGGCACGTGGCCCGGCTCGGCATCTCCCGAGAGGCGCAGGACGCGTTCGGCGCGGCGAGCCACCAGCGGGCCGCCGCCGCGCAGAAGGAGGGGCGCCTCGCCGAGGAGATCGTGCCGGTGGAGATCCCGCAGAGGAAGGGCGACCCGCTGCTGGTCACCGACGACGAGCAGATCCGGCCCGAGACCACGGTCGAGACGCTCGCGAAGCTGCGGCCCGCGTTCAGCAAGGACGGCACCATCACCGCCGCGACGTCCTCGCCGATCTCCGACGGCGCCTGCGCGGTCGTCGTCATGAGCAAGGCGAAGGCGGAGGAGCTCGGGCTGACCTGGCTCGCCGAGATCGGCGCGCACGGCAACGTCGCGGGCCCCGACAACTCGCTGACCAGCCAGCCGTCCAACGCGATCAAGCACGCGCTCGGCAAGGCCGGCCTGACCGCCGCCGACCTCGACCTCGTGGAGATCAACGAGGCGTTCGCGGCCGTCGGCGTGCAGTCGACCGCCGACCTGGGCATCGACCCGGCGATCGTCAACGTCAACGGGGGCGCGATCGCGCTCGGCCACCCGATCGGCATGTCCGGCGCCAGGCTCGCCCTGACCCTCGCGCTGGAGCTGCGCCGCCGCGGTGGCGGGCTCGGCGCCGCGGCCCTGTGCGGCGGTGGCGGCCAGGGAGACGCGCTCCTGCTCCGCGTCCCCAAGCAGTGACCCTGCGGCGGTCCGCGCCAGCGGTCACGGCGGCCGGTCGGACGCCCGCAACGGCGATCACCAGCCGCCGCTCCGCATACCGAGCGGTGCTCGGGGCGGACGGTCGGCCCGGTCGAGGGGCGGGAACGGGGGCCACCCCGGGGCGCGGAGCGCCTGGAGCGGCGATCATGCCGTACATGAGCGAAAACGGCGGCAAGGAGCCGCAGCGGTGAGCGTCCGGCGATCGCGGGATGTGCCGGACCTCGTGGCGAAGGCGCGGGAGGGTGACCCCCGCGCCGTCGCCCGCCTGGTGTCGCTGGTGGAGGACGGTGACGAGCTGCTACCGCAGGTGGCCGCCGCCCTCGCGCCGCACGCCGGCGACGCCCACGTCGTGGGGCTGACCGGCTCGCCCGGCGTCGGCAAGTCCACCACCACCAACGAGCTGGTCCGCGCGTTCCGCAAGCAGGACAGGCGGGTGGGTGTGCTCGCCGTCGACCCGTCCAGCCCGTTCACCGGCGGGGCGATCCTCGGCGACCGCGTCCGGATGCAGGACCACGCGACCGACCCGGGCGTCTACATCCGCTCGATGTCCAGCCGCGGGCACCTCGGCGGGCTGTCGGCGGCGACCCCGCAGGCGGTGCGGGTGCTCGACGGTGCCGGCTGCGACCCCGTCGTCGTGGAGACCGTCGGCGTCGGCCAGGCCGAGGTCGAGATCGCGGGGCTCGCCGACACGACGCTGGTCCTGCTCGCCCCGGGCATGGGCGACTCGATCCAGGCGGCGAAGGCGGGCGTGCTGGAGATCGCCGACATCTTCGTGGTCAACAAGGCGGACCGGGACGGCGCCGACGCCACGTACCGCGACATCCAGGGCATGATCGGGCTCGGCGAGCGCGCGCCCGGCCAGTGGCGGCCCAAGGTGCTGCGGGCCGTCGCGGCGCGGGGCGAGGGCATCGACGAGATCGTGGCGACGATCGCCGAGCACCGCGAGCACCTGCACGACACCGGCGAGCTGCGCCGGCGTCGCGAGCGGCGGGCCGCGGCCGAGATCGAGGCGATCGCGCTGGGCACGCTGCGTGGCCGGATGGAAGCCCTGCGGGACGGCGCCGTGCTCGCCGGCCTGGCGAGGCAGGTGGCGGACGGTGACCTGGATCCACACACCGCCGCGAGCGAGCTGGTGACCATGACCGAGCGGCGGAACGACCGCTAAGGTCTGCGGGTCAACCTTCAGCTCGACCAGCACAGGGGGCACATCTTGACGGCCTGGACCGTCATGCTGCGTGGCATCAGGTACCGGGCCGGCCGGTCGTTCGTGGTCTTCCTCCTCGCCGTGACGGCGACCACGGCGGCCGTGCTCGCACCCGCGTACAGCCGTGCCGCGCAGCAGTCCGTGCTCACCGACGGCCTGTCCGCCGCGTCCACCGACGCGACCGGGCTGACCGCCGGGGCAAAGGGCACCGCAGACAGCGCCGCGTTCAAGGACCTCGCCGAGATCCGGCTGGCCATGAACACCGCGCTCGCCAAGGACCAACTGCTCGCCGACCGGCTCGACCTGCCGGTCGCGGCCATCGACACCGAGATCTCGTTCGGCGACACCAACGCCAAACTCGCGTACCGCGACAACGCCTGCTACCACCTGACGATCGACGGCTCCTGCCCGGACGACCCGGGCCAGATCGTGGTCAGCAAGCGCACCGCCGCCGCCCGGGACCTGAAGACCGGGGACCACCTCACTGTCCACCTCGGGCCGGCGACCGGCGGGCACGACAAGACGTTCACGATCAGCGGCCTCTACACCCCGACCGACGCCGACGCCGCGTACTGGGGCCGCACCTCCTACTTCAGCGCCAGCGACAGCACGGCCGACGCCCTGTTCTCGATGACCGAGGACGACCTGCGGCTGGAGCGCACCGCGACGCTCGTGACCCGCCTGGAGTACCCGCTGCGCGCGGACCGGGTCAGGCTCGACGACGTCGCCGGGCTCCGCGACGGCATCCAGACCCTGGGTGACCGGCTGCGCGGGGAGGAGCTGGAGCTGACCACCACCCTCCCGGCGGTCCTGCGCGACATCGACGCCGACCAGGCCAGTATCGGACGGACGGCGCCGGTCATCGCGGTGCCGCTGCTGCTGCTGTGCTGGTTCGTGCTGTTCCTGCTCGTCGCCTCGCTGACCGAGGAGCGCGCGCCGGAGATCGCCCTGGCGAAGCTGCGCGGCTACCCGTCCGGACGGGCCACCGGGTTCGGCCTCGGCGAGGTGCTGCTGCTGATCGTCGCCGCGGTCCCCGCCGGGATCGCCGCCGGGCTGCTGCTCGTGCAGGTCGCCGCCGGGGCGATGCTGGCCGAGGGGGTCGGGGTGGAGGTGCGCTGGCCGGTGTTCGCCGGCGCCGCTCTCGCCCTGGCCGCCGGGATCGCCGCCGCGGTGCTCGCCGGCCGGCAGACCCTCGCCCGGCCGGTCCTCGGCCTGCTGCGGCGCGTGCCGGAGCGGGGCGGCCGGCGGGCCGGCGTCGCGGACGGCGTCGTCGTCGCCCTCGCCGCGGCCAGCCTCGCCGCCGCCGCCAACGACCGCGGCTCGCCCCTGGCGCTGCTCGCGCCGCCGCTGCTCGCGGTCGTCGTCGGCGTCGCCGCGGCCCGGCTGCTCGGCCTGTGGTCGCAGGCGCGGCTGCGGATCGCCCGCCGCCGCGGCCGGATCGTGCCGCTGCTGTCGGCCGCGCAGCTGTCCCGTCGCCCCGGCGGCCGGCGGCTCGTGGTCGTGGTGACGGTCGCGGTGGCGCTGCTGACCTTCGCCGCGACCGCGTGGGACGCGGCCGGGCGGGCCCGCCGCGACACCGCCGACGACACCGTCGGCGCGCAGCGGGTCCTCACCGTCGCCGCCGACCACCCGTCGGCCCTGGAGGCCGCGGTCGACAAGGCCGACCCGGGCG
The DNA here is from genome assembly GCF_040654975.1 of Dactylosporangium sp. NPDC050588. NCBI lineage: Bacteria > Bacillati > Actinomycetota > Actinomycetes > Micromonosporales > Micromonosporaceae > Dactylosporangium > Dactylosporangium sp. NPDC050588. Next base: position 93,724 of record NZ_JBFAJA010000014.1, read on the forward strand.
GGCACTCGATGGCCGTCGTGCGGGCCAGCCAGCGCTTCGACAACGCCCCCGTCGAGCTGCTCGGGGTGCAGTCCGGCCGGCTGGCGGAGGTCGCGGTGTGGCGCGGGCACTCCCGCGCCGACGTCAGCGACATCGCCGCACGCCTGCACCCGGACGTCGCCGCGCCGCTGCGGCTCGGCAAGGACGTCACCGCGGAGATCTCCGTCGACACGCTGCCGGCCAAGCCGGCGCTGCGGGTCGCCGCGGTCGTCGCCGCGCCCGGCCAGCCGCCCCGCACCATCGGGCTCGGCGGGCTGGCGAAGGGGACCCGTTCGTATCATGCGAGCCTCCCCGGCTGCGGGAGCGGCTGCCGGCTCGTCGGCCTCGCGATCGGCCGCGCGGCCGGCGGCAGCGAGCCCTTCGCCGTCAGCGTCGCCGTCCGCGGCCTGAGCAGCGACGGCGCCCCCCTCGCGCCCAGCTTCGACCTCCCCGGGCGCTGGCGGCCCCGGCCGGGCGCCGCACAGGTCGTCGTCCGGACGGGCGTGGCGCTCGGCGTCGACGTCTCCGGCAGCGACCCCTCCGACGCCGTCGTCGAGCACTTCGACACCCCGGAGGCGCTGCCCGCCGTCCTCGCCGGTGGTGCGCCCACCGACGACGCGGCGGCGGCGACGTTCAAGCTGCCCGGCTTCTCCGACCAGCCGCAGCCGTTCACGGTCGCGGCGCACGCCGGCAGCCTGCCCAGGGCCGGCCGGCGCGGGGTGCTGTTCGACCTCGACTACGCGACGCGGATGGCCGAGCGCGGCGCGAGCCTCGCCGACAACGCGACCCTGCGCTACGAGGTGTGGGCCTCCTCGGCCGCGCCCGCGGACCTCGACCGGCGGCTCGCGTCCGCCGGGGTGCAGGTGCTGCGGACGGAGACGATCGACGGGCAGCTGGAGCAGCTCGCCCGTCGCGCGCCGGCGCTCGGGCTGTGGCTCTACCTGCTGGCCGGCGGGGTCGCGATCCTCCTCGCGATCGGCGTGGTGCTGCTGACCGCCTACGTCGGGGTCCGCGCCCGCCTCTACGAGCTCGCCGCGCTGCGGGTCGCCGGGGTGCGGTCGGGGCAGCTGCGCAGGGCGGTGTTCCGGGAGTACCGGGCGCTGCTCGGCGTCCCGCTCGTCGTCGGTCTCGGCGCCGGACTGCTCGGCGCGATGGTGATGCTGCCCGGGATCCCGCTCGTGACCGTCGGGGTCGCGTCGCCGATCACGTGGGAGCTCGGCATGGGGGCCCTGCCGGTTGCCGTCGCCGCCATCGTGTCGGCGTTGGCGGCCGCTGTACTGATGGCGCTGCGGCTGATGGGTCGCGCCACGCCCGAACGCCTCCGGGACGGTGCGGCGTGAGCGGGCCGGAGCGGAGCGGAGGGCTGCGAACCATGGGTGCAGTGCTTGGGTCAGGCCGGCGCCGGAGCGTAGCGGAGGCGACGGCATGAGCGGGCTCTCTGTGACCTGCCGGGGGCTGGTCTACATCTACCGCCTCGAGGGCTACGACGTCGTGGCGTTGTCGGGGGTCGACCTCGACATCTCCGCCGGGGAGTCGGTCGCGCTGCTCGGGCCGTCCGGGTCGGGCAAGTCGACCCTGCTGTCGCTGCTCGCCGGGCTCCTGCCACCGTCGGCGGGCCGGGTCAGCGTCGGCGAGCACGACCTCGCCCGTGCCACGCCCGCCGAGCTGCAGCAGCTGCGGGCCACCGACGTCGGCGTCGTGCTGCAGGGCGCGTCGCGCAACCTGCTGCCGTACCTGACCGCGGAGCAGAACGTGCGCTTCGCCCAGCGCGGCGTCCCCGGTGACCGGCGCCGGGTGTCACGCCTTTCCGGCAGCTCCCGGCAGCTGGCCGATCCCCGCGAGGTGCTCGCGATGGTCGGCCTCAGCGGGCGGGGACGCAACCGGCAGCTGCCGCAGCGACTCTCTCCTGGTGAGCGTCAACGGTTGGCGCTCGCCGTCGGGCTGGCCGCCCGGCCGGGACTGCTGCTCGCCGACGAGCCGACCAGCCAGCTCGACACCCACGCCCGCGACGAGGTGCTCCTCGCCCTGGACGCGGTCCGCCGGGCCGGCACGACCGTCGTCGTCGTGACGCACGACCCGGACGTCGGCCTGCGGATGGGCCGCACCGTCACGATCCGCGACGGGCGGGTCGGCGCCGAGGGACGTCGCGGAGAGGACTACGCGGTGGTCGGTCGCGACGGTACGGTGCACCTGCCGCAGGAGGTGCTGCGCATGCTGCCGCCCGGCACCCTGGTCGGGGTGGAGCCGCAGCCCGACGGCACGGTGCTGCTGGTGCCCGCCCGGTCTCACACGTTGTTGGAGGACATGCAGTGAAGACGTTGACGGTCGACGGTGTCACGGTCGCGTACGAGCGCGACCACCCCGTGCTGCGCGACGTGTCCGTGGTCGTCTCACCGGGGCAGATCCTGGCCGTGACCGGGCCGTCCGGGGCCGGCAAGACGACGCTGCTGTGGGCGATGGCCGGGCTGCTGAAGCCGGCGGCCGGGACGGTGGCCGTCGACAGCACGCCGCTGCGCGACCGCGACCACGCCGTGTCCGAGAAGGTCGTGCTGATCCCGCAGGACAACGGCCTCGCCGCGATCCTCACCGCGCAGGAGAACATCCAGGTGGCGATGATCGCCGGCGGTGCGGCACCGGCCGACGCCCGGCGGGCGACCGTGGCGTCGCTGGAGCGCCTGGGCCTCGGCAGCCAGGCCGACCAGCTGGTCGAGGAGCTCTCCGGCGGCCAGCAGCAGCGCACCGCGATCGCCCGGGGCCTGGCCCTGCACGGCGCCGTGGTGCTCGCCGACGAGGTGACCAGCGAGCTGGACTCCACCAACCGGCAGAAGGTCATGGAGCTCCTGCAGGAGGAGGCCCGCCGCGGCGCGGCGGTCGTCTTCGCCACCCACGACCCGGAGGCCGCGGCCGCCTGCGACCGCGAGCTCCACCTGTCCGACGGAGTCGCCCAGCTGGTCCGCTAGGCCCTGTCCGCGTTCGCCGGGCGCGAGTACGCTCGCGCTCGGCCGACGGACCCAGGGGAGGAGCAGCAATGACCGAGGTGACCGCGGGCATCCCCGCGCAGCGCAACGACGTGGACGATCCCGACATGACCGGCGACGCGCTCTCCATCGAGCCGGCGGCTCCGGGCTCTGTCGCGGGCACCGCCGCCTCCACCGGCGAGCGGGTCAGCGCCTTCGCGTCCGACGCCGCCGACCGGGTCGGCGAGTTCGCCGCCACCACCGCCGACCGGGTCGGTGAGCTCGCCACCACGACCGCCGCCGCGTCGGGGCGGATCGCCTCGCAGGTCGTCGACCGGCTGCGCAACTCCGCCGAGCTCGCCGCCGAGCGGGGCACCACGACCATCGCCGACGAGGTGGTCGAGAAGATCGCCGGCATCGCCACCCGTGAGGTCCCCGGCGTGTACGACCTCGGCGGCGACGTCGCCCGGGTGTTCGCCTCGGTCCGCGACCGCATTGGCCTCGGCGACGGCGAGGAGCGGGAGAACGGCAACCGTGGCGTGCACGTCCGCCTGGAGGGCCGCAGCGCCGCCGTGCGGGTCACGCTCGTGATCGAGTACGGCTTCGTGCTCTACTCCGTCGCCGAGAAGGTCCGCGCCAACGTCATCGGCGCGATCGAGAACCTGCTCGGGCTCGAGGTCACCTCCGTCGACATCGTCGTGGACGACGTCCACGTGAGCGACACGCTTCCGGAGTCGGCCGCCGCCTCCGCCGCGTAACGTCGTCGTGAACGGAGGGTGGGAGTTGTCCCACCCTCCTTAGCGATCGTTCAGGGAGCGCATACCATCGACGGTGAGACGGACAACCCGATCACGCCGAGTTTCTCGAGGAGCGCCGACACCCCATGGACGCCCACGACATCGCCGATGGCCGCGCCCGCTGGCAGCGCCGTTACGACGAGGCCCGCAAGCGCGACGCCGACTTCACCACCCTGTCCGGGACCCGGGTCGACCCGGTCTACGGGCCGCCGGAGGGTGCCGACGTCCCCGGCTTCGAGCGCATCGGCTGGCCCGGTGAGTATCCGTACACGCGCGGGCTGCACCCCACGGGGTATCGCGGCCGCACGTGGACCATCCGGCAGTTCTCCGGCTTCGGCAACGCGCAGCAGACCAACGCCCGCTACAAGATGCTGCTCGGCGCGGGCGGCGGCGGGCTCTCCGTCGCCTTCGACATGCCGACGCTGATGGGGCGCGACTCCGACGACCCGCAGTCGCTCGGCGAGGTCGGCCACTGCGGGGTCGCGATCGACTCCGCCGCCGACATGGACGTGCTCTTCGACGGCATCCCCCTCGCCGACGTCACCACCAGCATGACCATCTCCGGGCCGGCGGTGCCCGTCTTCTGCATGTACCTGGTGGCGGCCGAGCGGCAGGGCGCCGACCTCGGCGGGCTCGACGGCACCCTGCAGACCGACATCTTCAAGGAGTACATCGCGCAGAAGGAGTGGCTCTTCCCGCCCGAGCCGCACCTGCGCCTCATCGGCGACCTGATGGAGTTCTGCGGCAAGGAGATCCCGCGCTACAAGCCGCTGTCCGTCTCCGGCTACCACATCCGTGAGGCCGGCTCGACGGCCGCGCAGGAGCTGGCGTACACCCTCGCCGACGGCTTCGGGTACGTGGAGCTCGGCCAGTCCCGGGGCCTGGACGTCAACAGGTTCGCGCCCGGGCTGAGCTTCTTCTTCGACGCGCACATCGACTTCTTCGAGGAGATCGCGAAGTTCCGCGCCGCCCGGCGGATCTGGGCCCGGTGGCTGCGCGACGTGTATGGCGCCACCAGCGAGAAGGCCCTGTGGCTCAAGTTCCACACGCAGACCGCCGGCGTCTCGCTGACCGCCCAGCAGCCGTACAACAACGTCGTGCGCACGGCGGTCGAGGCGCTCAGCGCGGTTCTCGGCGGCACCCAGTCGCTGCACACCAACGCGCTGGACGAGACCCTGGCGCTGCCCACCGACGAGGCCGCCGAGATCGCCCTGCGCACCCAGCAGGTGCTGATGGAGGAGACCGGCATCACCAACGTCGCCGACCCGCTCGGCGGCTCCTGGTATGTCGAGGCGCTGACCGACCGCATCGAGGCCGAGGCGGAGGCGATCTTCCAGCGCATCCGCGACATGGGCGGCGACGGCACCATCACCGCCGGCATCCTGCGCGGCATCGAGGACGGCTGGTTCATGTCGGAGATCGCCGACAGCGCCTTCGTCTACCAGCAGGCCCTCGAGAAGGGCGACAAGCGGGTCGTCGGCGTCAACGTGCACACCGGCTCGCTGACCCGGGACCTGGACATCCTGCGGGTCTCGCACGAGGTCGAGACCGAGCAGAACAAGCTCCTCGGCGCCCGCCGGGCCGAGCGCGACAACGCCCTCGTGGAGCGGCGGATCCAGGAGATGGTGGCGGTGGCACGCACCGGCGGGAACATGATCCCGGCGATGCTGGACGCGTGCCGTGCCGAGGCGACCCTCGGCGAGATCTGCGGGGCGCTCAAGGACGAATGGGGCATCTACCGCGAGCCCGCACGGTTCTGAGCTGGCAGTTACCTAATCGCAATGCAACCGGTCCCTCTCCCGGTTGGTCTTCTTACGAACGACCTTGACCGACGGGGGAGGGGCCTTGCTGGCACTCGTGCTCGCAGCGTTGCGGGCCAGGCGGACACAGGCGCTGACGCTGCTCCTGCTGAGCACGCTCGCCGCGGCCGCCGCGGCGGCCGCACCCTGGTATGTCCTCGCGTCCACGGAGCGCATCGCGACCCGTCACGTCGAGTCGGCGCCGATCACCGAGCGGTCCCTCGAAACCGTCGGTGAGGGGAAGATCGAGGGCGGCTCCGTCGCGGCGCACCTGGAGGCCAACGCGCAGCTGACGCAGTCGGTCGTGGAGCTGGGCGGGTTCACCACCTACACCGGCGCCTACCTGACGGGTTCGCTGATCTCCGCCGCGCCCCAGGACGGCGGCAGCGCCCTCGGTGTGAAGCGCGAGACCGACTCGCCGCTGATGCTGCGCACCGGCGCGTGCGATCAGGCCACCATCGACGGCCGGTGCGCCACCGGCGCGGGCGAGGTGATGCTCAGCTACCGCACCGCCCACTGGCTGGGCGTCAAGCCCGGCGACCAGGTCAGCTACGAGGCGACCAGCGTCCTCGGCGCGCAGCAGTTCACCGTCACCGGGATCTACCGGCCGGTCGACCCGGCCGACCCGTTCTGGAGCAGCAACGCCCAGCTGATCGCGGTCGACCTGCCCGCCGGCGCGCCGCCGGAGATCACGGAGCCGGTCGACGACGCGGTCCTCGCCGGCCCGGCCGTGCTCGACAAGCTGCAACCGGACAAGGTGCGGTTCATCGTCGACATGGTCGCCGAGCCGAAGCTCTTCGTCGAGAACACCCCGTCGGAGGTCCGCGCGTTCCTCGCCGCGGCGACGGTCAAGGCGGCCAACAACCGGCTCAGCATGTACACCAGCCTCACCGTCACGGCCGACCGGGTCGAGCGGGACCGGCAGCTGCTCAGCCTCGGCGTCCCCGTCGGCGCGTTCCAGCTGCTCCTGCTCTGCTGGTTCGCCCTGTACCTGGCGGTCAAGTACACCGGCGAGGAGCGCCGCCCCGACGTCGGCCTGGTCAAGCTGCGCGGCGCCACCCGCGGCCGCACCTGGGCCCTCGTCGGCGGGCAGAGCGCGGTGCCGATGATCGCCGGGGCGCTGATCGGGCTGCCGCTGGGGTATCTGGTGGCCACCGCCGTCACCGGCGCGATCCAGGAGCCCGCGGTCGTCTCGCAGGCCGCTTCGCTGTCCGTCGGCGCGGTGGTCGTCGCCGTCCTCGGCGCGCTGCTGGCCGCGCTGCTCGCGGAGCGCCGCGCGCTCGGCTCGACCGTCGCCGAGCTGCTGCGCCAGGCCCCGGGCCGGGCCCGCGCCTGGCGGGACCTGTTCGACCTGGTGCTGGTCATCGTCGCCGGGATCGCCGTGTACCAGGTGAAGCACCGCGCCTCCGGGGACGCCGCGGGGCTCGCGTTGCTGGCGCCCGGCCTCGCCGCCCTCGCCTGCGCCCTGGTCGCGTCCCGCGCGATCACGGCGATCGCCGGCCGGATGGTCGAGGGCGCGCTGCGGCACGGCCGCCCGGCCCGCGCGCTCACCGCCATCTACCTGGCGCGCCGGCCCGGCGTCCACCGGCTCGCCGCGCTCATGATCGTCACGGTCGCGCTGCTCGGCACCTCGTACATCACCTGGAGCGCGGGCGTCGATGCCGGGCGCGACCGGGCCGAGCTGGAGGTCGGCGCCGACCGCGTGCTCATCGTCCGCGCCGAGAACCGGCTCGCCCTGCTCCACGCGGTCCGCGCCGCCGACCCGTCGGGCAAGCAGGCGATGGCGGTCGTGCAGTCGCTGCGCTCGGCCCAGGACCGGGTCCTGCTCGTGGACAGCCCGCGGCTGCCGGCCGTGGCGGCCTGGCGCCCCGAATACGGGATGACCGCCGAGCAGGCCGCGGCCACCCTGCACCCGCAGGCGCCCGACCCCGTCATGGTCACCGGCGGGGAGCTGACGTTCGACCTGGACGTTGCCATGACCGCCCCCGAGCGGGGCCGGACGCTCTTCTTCGAGGCCGTGCTCGCCGACCCGGACGGCGCCCGGCTGGTCGCCAGGGTCGGCCCGCTCGTGGCGGGCCCCGCGACGCTGAAGGCCCAGGTGCCCGCCTGCGCCAAGGCGCCGGGCTGCCGGCTGAGCTCGCTGGCGATCACCCAGAGCACCCTCGACCAGAAGGTGTTCTTCGCCGCCCGCCCCGGCATCGAGGTCACCGTCCGCGGCCTGTCGGCCGGGTCGCCCGTGCTCGGCAAGGAGACCCTGAGTGACCGGACCCGATGGCGCCTGTCCGTCTCGCCGGCGCCGCCCAACCTGATCGTCGCGCCGGCCACCGCCGGCCTGCTGCTGCGGGTGGCACCGATCAGGCCCGGTCCGGCGACCGACCCCGGCGTCTACCCGATCGACACGCCGGCGCCGATCGCCTCCATCCGGGCCAAGCGGCTCCAGCAGCGCATCGCCGGCGACCAGCGGGTCACGTACGGCTCGGCGTCCATCTCCGAGCGGATCGCCGGCTCCGCGACCCGGCTGCCGCGCATCGGCGACCAGGGCGTGCTCGTCGACCTCGAATACGCCGACCGGCTCGGTGCCGACTTCGGCGCCGGCGAGTCGATGCAGGTCTGGCTCGCCCCCGACGCGCCGCGCGACGTCGTGAAGCGGCTCGAGGCGCAGGGGCTGATCGTGCAGGGCGAGGAGACGATCGACGGCACCGCCGCCCGCTACGCATCCTTCGGCCCGCCGCTGACCCTGCAGTTCATGCTGCTGTCGGCGATCGTCGGGGTCGCGCTGGCGATCGGCTCGGCCACCGTCGTCGCCGCGGTCGAGCGCCGGCCGCGGTCCGCGGAGCTCAGCGCGCTGCGCCACCAGGGCGCACCGGCCCGGCTCGTGCAGCGCGTCGCCGTCGAGGGCTACCTGATCCTCGTCGGCGCCTCCCTCCTCACCGGATTGCTGCTCGTCGTGCTCATCCGCACCTACATCGGTGACGTCCTGCCCTACTTCGCCGACGGATGGAGCAATCCGTGAGCGAGCCGGAGCGCAGCGGAGGGTCGCGAACCATGGGTGCAGCGCTTGAGTCAGGCCGGCGCCGCAGCGAAGCGGAGGCGGCGGCATGACCGAGCCGGAGCGCAGCGGAGGGTCGCGAACCATGGGCGCAGTGTCTGGATCAGGCCGACGCCGGAGCGAAGCGGAGGTGGCGGCGTGATCGGGCTTGTGCTGTCGATGATCAGGGCGCGGCCGGGGCAGGCGGTGACCGCGTTCGTGATGGCCATGTTCGCCATGGCGGCCGCGGTGAGCGCGCCGGTCTACATCACCACCGCCGACCGGGCGGTGGTGGCGAGCGAGGTCGCCGCCGCGCCCGTCAACGAGCTGGTCGTGCAGGCCCGCCGGGAGACGAAGGCCGGTGACCGCGCCTTCGAGGACCTCGCGCCCAAGGTCTTCGTCTTCCCCGGGTTCTCGACCGTGTTCAGCGCCGAGACCAACACGTACGTGACCGGCCCCGTGCCCGGCGTCGAGCCGGTCGCGCCCCGGTTCGTGTACCGCGACGGCACCTGCGAGCACGTGCGGATCGTCGAGGGTCGCTGCTTCATCAGCCCGAGCGAGATCATCCTCAGCAAGCCGACGCTCGACCTGCTCAAGGTCGGCATCGGGACGGTGCTGGACGTCGACTGGTCCACGTTCGACGCCGAGGGCCAGGAGTGGGTGCCGTCCGGCAAGCCCACGGCCATGTCGGTCGTCGGCGCGTACGAGCCGATCGACGTGACCGAGCAGTACTGGGCCGACTTCGGCTACTTCGACAGCCGGGAGTCCGCCCGGCGCGTCACCGCACCGATCTTCGCCAGCCGGCTCTCGCTGGAGTCGATCGAGCGCGTGACCGAGCGGCAGGCCCTCGACGTCGTCATCGACCACGACGCGATCACCGGCGAGAGCCTCGCCGCGGTCAACGGCGCCGTCGAGAGCGGCCGGTCCCAGCTGCAGGGCCTGTCCGGGTCGCCGACGGTCAAGGCGGACCTGCCGCACCTGCTGACCAGGATCGAGCGCGACCGCGGCCTGGTCGCCCAGGTCGTGCCGGTCGCCGCGGTGCCGCTCGTGCTGCTGTGCTGGTTCGTGCTCTTCGTCGCCGTCGCGTCCGCGACCGCCGAACGCCGGCTCGAGCTCGGCCTGATGGCCCTGCGCGGGGTCACCTTCCCGCGCCGCTGGTGGCTCGCCGCCGGCGAGAGCATCGTGCCGATCCTGTTCGGCGCCGCCGCCGGCTTCATCGCCGGTAACTACCTCGTCCGGCTCGCCGCCTGGCTGCTGCTGGGCGCCAGCGGCGACGTGCCGTTGTCCGAGGGCGCCAGCGCGTGGGCGCTCATGGCCCTCGTCGGCGCCCTGTTCGCGGCGGTGCTCGCCCAGCGGGCGGAGCTGGCCAAGAAGACCATCGACCTGCTGCGCAACGTGCCGAGCCGGCTGTCGCGCTGGGGCGCGCCGGTCTTCGAGGTCGCGGTGGTGGTGCTCGCCGTCGTCGCCGTGCTGCAGCTGCGCGAGGGCGACAACGGCCTGACCGGCTTCGCGACGTTCGGCCCCTCGCTGGTCGTCATCGCGGCGGGCCTGCTCGCCGCCCGCGGCGTGCTGCCCCTCGCCGAGCGCAGCGGCCGGCGCGCCCTGCGCCGCGGCAGGATCGGCCCGACCCTCGCCGCGTACGCGATGGCCCGCCGCCCCGGCAGCCAGCGCATCCTCGCCCTGTTCGTGGTCGCGATCGCTCTGGCCTGCTTCGCGGCGACCGCGGCGACCGCCTCCGACGACAACCGTGACCTGCGGATCAGGGTCGAGCAGGGCGCCGACCGGGTGATCACCGTCGAGCCCGTCAGCCGCACCGAGCTGCTCACGAAGGTCCGGGCGCTGGACCCGGCCGGCGACTTCGCGATGGCGGCGGCGATGCTGCCGAAGTCGGAGGACTCGGCGGTCCCGCCGGTGCTCGCCGTCGACTCCACCCGCCTCGCCAAGGTCGCGCTGTGGAACGACGCCCACCTCACCGCCGCCGAGGCCGCCGCCGTGCTGCGCCCCGACGTCCCGCGGGAGAGCATCATCCTGGACAACAAGGACGTGAGCCTCGACATCACCGTCGACAAGCTCGCCGACGCGTTCCGGGTCAGGTTCATCCTGGCCGTGGTGCCCCTGGACGGGGGTGCCGCCGGCGCCGTCGACTTCGGCGCGCCGCAGCTGGGGCGCCACACGTACGTCAAGAACCTCCCGATGTGCGTCAACAAGTGCCGCCTCGCCGCGCTGCGCATCGACCAGCCGGAGGATCGCGGCTTCGACGCCACGATCACCCTGCACTCCATGGCCCAGCGCGGCCAGACCGTCACCGACTTCAGCCAGGCCGACGAGTGGCGGGTCCCGGAGACCCCCGGCCCGAAGCTGCTCGTGCCGCAGGTGTCCCTCGCCGACGGCGGGCTGCGCCTGGAGGTGGCCAACTACAAGGGCGCCGACGTCGCCTACCGGCTCATGCCGGCGGACGTGCCGTCGCCGATGCCGGTCGTGATGGCCCGCACCGCGGGCATGGGCGATCACATGGCGACCTTCGACGGGTCCCAGACCGCCGTGCAGGTCGCCGGCGAGGTCGTCCAGGTGCCCCGCCTCGGCTCGCGCGGCGGCATCGTCGACCTCGACTACGCCGAGCGGCTCTCCACCGAGCCCGTCGACACCATCACCCCGCAGGTCTGGCTCAACGCCAACGCCCCGGCCGACGTCCTCGACCGGGTGCAGGCGCAGGGCCTGAAGGTGATGAAGGACCAGCGCATCGGCCCGCTGCGGGACGCCCTCGACGAGCAGGGGCCGGCCGTCGCGCTGCGCTTCCACGAGCTCGCCGCCGGCCTCGCCGTCGTCCTGGCCGGCGGTGCGCTCTGGCTCGTCACCGCCCTGGACCGGCAGCGCCGCCGAGGCGAGCTGCGGGCGCTGCGGGCGCAGGGCGTCGCCCGCCGCGACGCGTCCGCCAACGGCTACCTGACGCTGGTCGGCACCGCGGCGGTCATCGGGCCGTTCGCCGCTCTGGCAAGCTGGCTGCTGGTGCGCGAACATCTTCCGGTGTTCACCGACGACCCCGGCACCTTCCCGGTGCCGATCTGGCCGTCACCACTTCCGGTCGCCGTCGCCTGGGCGGCGGCCGTGCTCATCCTCGCCGGCGTGGCGCTCCTCGCCGGTGCCCGGCTCCGTGCCGCGACCAGACAGCGATAAGGGGACTGCTCATGAACGGGTTGGCGGTGGCCTGCCGGCGGGTCGTGCACATCTACCGGGCCGAGGCGGGCGACGTCGTGGCACTCGCCGGCGTCGACCTGTCGATCGGGCCGGGGGAGACCCTCGCCCTCGTCGGGCCGTCCGGCTCCGGCAAGTCGACGCTGATCGCGCTGCTCGCCGGGCTCATGCGGCCCTCCGCCGGCAGGGTCAACATCGGCACGTACGACATGGGCAAGCTCTCCGACGGCGAGATCGCCCGCCTCCGCGGCACCGAGATCGGCGTGGTGCTGCAGGGCGCCGCCCGCAACCTGCTGCCCTACGCGACGCTGCACCGCAACATCTGGCTCGCCCAGCGCCGCGCGGCCCGCACCGAGGGCATCAAGCTCGACGACCCGGACCGCATCCTGGACCTCGTCGGCCTGCCCGGCCTCGGCCGCGCCCGCATCGACGAGCTCGCGCCCGGCGCCCGCCAGCGCGCGGCGCTCGCCGTCGGCATCGCCGCCGGGCCCGGCCTCCTGCTCGTCGACGAGCCCACCAGCCAGCTCGACACCGCCGGCCGCGACGAGGTCCTCGAGGCCCTGGAGACCGTCAACCAGGAGCGCAACACGACCATCGTCGTCGTCACCCACGACGGTGACGTGGGCACCCGCCTCGGCCGCGCCGTCACCATCCGCGACGGCCGCGTCGGCGCCGAAGGCCGCGACGGGCAGGACTTCGCCGTCGTCGCCGGGGACGGCACCGTCCAGCTGCCGCCGGAGGTCCTCGGCGATTTCCCGCCCGGCACGCTCTTCACGGTGGAGCACATCGACGGCGCCGTCACACTGGTGGCAGGGGGATCCGACCGGTCACTTGCGGCGGACCACTTGGGGCACGTGCAAAACTAGCTCCATGAGCGACCCAAGGCAGACCCAGTCGATCTTCACCCGCGGGGCGGTGGACCTCGGAGCCCTGGCCCGGAGCAATCAGGCCGCGGCGCAGCGATCTGCCCAACCCTCCGCCGCGCCGAGCTCGGCGTTCGTGTTCGACGTCACCGAGGCCAACTTCCAGGACGCCGCCCTGCAGCGTTCGGTCACGACCCCGGTCGTCCTGGACTTCTACGTCGCCGGCAGCCAGCCGCACCAGCAGTTCTCCCCGCTGCTGGAGAAGCTCGCCGCCGAAGGTGATGGCACCTGGCTGCTCGGCCGCGTCGACATCGAGGCCAACCCGCGGCTCGCCCAGATGTTCCGCATCCAGGGCATCCCGTTCGTCGTCGCGATCGTCGGCGGGCAGCCCGTCGACGCGTTCAACCAGATGCTGCCCGAGACCCACCTCCGCCAGTGGATCGACGCGGTGCTCAAGGCCGCCGGCATCGAGGTCCAGCGCGGCGACGACCCGCGCCTGCTCGCCGCCGACGACGCCCTCATGGACGGCGACCTCGACGGTGCCGAGGGGGCCTACCGCGCCATCCTCGCCGACACGCCGGCCGACCCGATCGCCGAGTCCGGCCTGGCCCAGGTCGCCCTGCTGCGCCGCACCTCCGGGCTCGACCCGGCGGCGGTCCTGGCGGCGGCGGGTGAGGACATCCCCTCCCAGCTGCTCGCCGCCGACATCGAGGTGCTCACCGGCCAGGCCGACCTGGCCTACAAGCGCCTCATCGACCTTGTCCGCCGCACCCCCGGCGACGACCGCGAGACGGTGCGCAAGCACCTCGTCTCGCTGTTCACCGTCGCGGGGCCCGACGACCCCGCGGTCGCCAAAGCCCGCCGGGCGCTGGCGAGCGCGCTGTTCTGAGCCGGGGCGGGATGCGCCGGATCGCCGTCGTCGACGCACCGAGCAACCTGGGGTTGCGGCCACCGACCGCAACCTCGGTCCCCGGCTGCGCGAAAGCTCCCGGCGCGCTGCGCGACAGCGGCCTGCTGGCCCGGCTGGGCGCCCGCGACGCGGGGTGCATCACCCCCTCGCGGTATGACCCGGCCGGCTGGCAGCCCGGCGACGGCGTCGCGCAGGCCGACGAGATCGCCGTCTTCGTCCGCCGGCTGGCCGACCGGATCGGCGCCATCCTCGCCTCCGGCGACTTCCCGGTCGTCCTCGGCGGCGACTGCTCGATCCTGCTCGGCGCGGGGCTGGCGATGCGGCGATACTCGGCCGACCTCGCCGGCCGGATCGGCCTGGTCTACGTCGACGGCCACTCCGACTTCCGCCACGAGGGCAACGCCTCCTACGTCGGCGCCGCCGCGGGTGAGGCGCTCGCCCTGGCGACCGGCCGCGGGCAGAGCAACCTCGCCTCGATCGAGCAGCGCCGGCCGTACTTCCGCGACGTCGACGTCGTCCTGCTGGGCATCCGCACCCACGACGAGTACCGCCTGGATCTGCAGGCCGCGGGGATCGTCGCCCGGGCGGTGCCGGAGCTGCGCTCGCACGGCGCGGCCCGCTCCGCCCAGTGGGCCCGCGACCAGCTGCGCGACTGCGCGGGCTTCTGGGTGCACGTCGACGTCGACGTCCTGGACCCAGCGGTGATGCCGGCCGTCGACGCGCCCGACGTGGGCGGGATCGCCTACCGGGAGCTGGAGATCCTGCTCAGCGGCCTGGTCTCCGACCCGCGCTGCGTGGGCGTGCAGGTCACCGTCTTCGACCCGGACTACGACCCCGACGGCCAGTACGCCCGCGAGGTCACCGACGTCCTCGTCGCCGGCCTGGAGCCCCTCGTCACGTCGTCGGCCCTGGCCGCCACCGATCTCACCCCGGTGGTGTCGGCCCCGCCGCTGAACGCGGACCTGCTCACCCCGCCGCTCCCCACCCCACCGCTCCCCACCCCGCCGCTCCCCACCCCGCCGCTCCCCACCCCACCGCCGCCCGCCGCCCCGGAACCGGCTCAGGAGCCAGACCTGGACGAGGACCTGGACCCGAACCTGGACCCGAACCTGGACGTGGACGTGGAGCCGGGTCTGGGCCGGGGTTCGGAGCCGGGTCTGGGCGCGGATTTGGAGCCGGGTCTGGACGCGGGCTCGGAGCCGGGCCTGGATGTCGAGCCGGTCGGCGACGAGCTGCCTCACGACGTCGCCGAGGACGGGGCAGAGCCGGCCCCCTCGGATCTCGAACAGACGTTGGTCAATGCAGCGAACGAGGACGTCGAACTGGTGGACGCCGAGGTGGCGCAGCCAGCTTCCTCAGAGTCCGCCGCCGCCGATGTCGATGTCGACGCCGATGCCGCGGACGTCGGCTCCGCCCACCCGACACAGACGTTGGTCAATGCAGCGGACGAGCCTGAGGCGGCAGACGAGCCTGAGGCGGCAGACGAGCCTGAGGTGACGGACGGCCCTGAGGCGACGGACGGGCCTGAAGTGGCAGATGCCGCCCCTCCCGCCCCCGCGCAGACGTTGGTCAATACGTCCGGCGGTTCCGAGGTGGCAGGGGCGGAGCTGCCGCCCCTCGGCTGGGTGGACGTGCGGACCGGGGCGGTGGTCGACCTGGCCGCGGGCCGGAGAACCGGGCGCACGGAGGAGGGGAAGGCCGACGTGCCGTTGCTTCCGGCGTACAGTCGCGGCGCCGTGATCGGGATCACCACCCGCAAGCCGATCGACGTGGATGCCGAGGCGGCGTCCGGCGAGGTGGACGGCGGCTGGGTGGCTGTCGGCGGTGCGGCCGAAGCGGCGGAGGTCGTCGAGGTCACCGAGGTCGCGGGCGAGCTCGTCGAGCGGCCCGCCGAGGAGCCGGCCGAGCAGGGCGGTGCGCTGCCGTTCGGGCGTCCGGGGCGCAAGGGGCGCCGGGCTCCCCGGCTGGCCCTGACCCTCGCGCCGATCTCCGCGCCGCCCGCGTCGGGGCGGCTCGCCCGGCGTGCCGACCAGCCCGAGGATGACGCCGCGGCCGCCGGCCATGGCGCCGTCGTGCCGTTCGTGCCGGCGCAGTCCAGGACGCCCGTCGAGGGGCCCGAAGGGCCGCTGACCGATGTGGTGCCTGCCGCTCGTACACCCGAGGAAGAACCGACACCGAAGCAGCATTGACACGACGCGGCCCCACCCGCGGTGGCGAGTGGGGCCGGTCGGGTGTCAGCCGATGGTCTGGAAGAACTTCCCGGCGATCGGGACGGCCGCCGCGGTGCTCGCGCCACCGTTCTCCACGAAGACGCAGAAGGCGATGTCGCCGCGGTACCCCATGAACCACGAGTGCGTGTGGGCGGGGTCGTTGTCGTACTCCGCGGTGCCGGTCTTGCCCCGCAGGTCGCCGGGCAGGTTCTTGAGCTGGTCGGCGGTGCCGACGGTGACGACCTCACGCATCATCTGCCGCAGCGGGTCCAGCGCGGCCTGGCTGAGCTGCGGGCCGTCCTGTGCGGGGTTCTTCGGCGCGGGGTCGAGCACGAGCTGCGGCTGCTTCCACTGGCCGCGGGCGATGGCGGCGGCCGCGCCGGCCAGCGCGACCGGCGAGGACAGCGTGGTGCCCTGCCCGAACGCGGCCGCGGCCTGCTCGGACTTGGAGCCGTTGGCGGAGACCTTGCCGGTGAAGACGTCGACGCCCAGGTCCCACGGGATGCCGATGCCGACGCTCTGCGCGGTCTGCGCGAGGCCGTCGGGCGCGAGCTGCGGCGCGAGCGACGCGAACGCGGTGTTGCACGACTTCGCGAAGTCGGTCCGCAGCGGCACGTTGCCGAGCTCCATGTCGTGGGAGTTCTTGAACGTGCGGCCGTCGACGGTGAGGGTCTTCGGGCACGGGACCACCGTCTCGCCGGTCGTGCCCTTGTTCAGTACGCCGAGCGCGGTGATCGTCTTGAACGTCGAGCCGGGCGGGGTCTGCCCGACGAGCGCGAAGTTGTTGCCGGCCGCGCCGGGGCCGTTGGCGACCGCGACGATCGAGTTGTCGCTGATGCGGATCGCGACGAGGGCGGACCGGCGGGAGTCGAGGGCGAGGGCCGCCTCGGCCGCGTTCTGCATGTTGACGTCGAGGGTGAGCTTGATCGCGGCCCCGGGCGACGCTTCGGTGGTGAAGAGCTTCTTGTCCGGGGTGCCGGTCGGCATCGGGACGATGACGGAGACGCCGGGCTTGCCCTGCAGCGCCGTGTCGTACTTCTGTTGGATCCCGGACAGTCCGACGACGTCGCCGACTTTGTACTTGCCCGGGTTCTTGTCCATGATCTCCTTGGTCACCTCGCCGGACGTGCCGATCAGCGCGCGGGCGAACTGCGCCGAGGGCCCCAGGGTCTGCGTCGAGTTGCGGGTGACGATGCCCGGCGTCGAGTTGAGCCTGTTGGAGATCGTGTCGTAGACCTCCTTGCGGAGCGTCACGACCTCGACGAACGCGTCGGGCTTGGCGTTCTTCACCTTGTTGGGCAGGGTCGACAGGTCGACCTGCACCTTGGCCGCGGCGAACGCGTCGGTGAGGTTCTTCGTCACGATGTTGATGTCGGTGACGGAGCGTGGCTGGACACCGATGATGACCACGGGCTTGCTGCTCACGATCGGCTGGCCGGAGCCGTCGAGGATGCTGCCGCGCGGGCCGGCCGACTTCTTCACGGTGAGCTTGTCGGTGGGCTCCAGCTCCGGGTTGATGGTCTTGGCGCCCCAGACCACGGTCCACTGCTTGTCGACGCGCTTGGCCTGGACGGTGGTGTCGTACTCCCACGTCGACTCGGCGACCGGCCACTTCACCGTCACGACGGCGCTGGCCTCGTCCTTCTTGACCGCGGGCGCACCCTTGATCGTCAGCTTGGGCGGGGTGGCGGCGAGGTCGCCGGCGACGGTGGTCCACAGCTTCTGCGCCGCGTCACCGCTGAGCGCTTTGCCGTCCGTGCCCACGAACTTCATCCCGGCGATGTTGCCCTTCTCCCACGCCGCGAGGAACGTCTTCAGCGCGTCGTCCGGCGGCTTGCTGGAGCAGGCGGGCAGGGCGCCGAGCATCGCCAGCCCGGCGAGGAGGGCGATCATGCGACGAAATGAAACGGCCATGGGGGCGATTCTGCGTCATGAAAGCCACGATCCGCACGCCCCAAGATCGGAAAAGTTGGACAATTGGTATGGGGCGTACTGGTCGATCGGCTAACCGACGCTGGGCCGATCAGAATTGTCGGGGGTACGTCTTACGCTGTTCGGGACAACCCACAGCGTCGTGGGTGAGGGGAGAACAGACCAATGAACCGGCCCACGGCAACGGTGCGCACTGCGGTCGCCGAGCCAACCATCGAGGACGACGAGTTAGAGCAGCCAGTGCCCAACGCTGAGCACCTCGTCGCCGAGGCGGTGGTCCTCGCAGCAGCGCAGGACACCGATCCCACACTCGTCGCGCACTACTGGCGACTCGTCCCCGACGAGGAGCTGGCCAGCTGCCAGGTGACGAAGATGGTGGCGGCCACCCGGTCGCACCTCGAGCTCGCCCAGCAGCGGGTGCCCGGCGAGCTGAAGCTCCGTCTTGGGCTCAGTGTGACCGGCGGCACATCGCTGGAGATCGTGACCGACGACATGCCGTTCCTGGTCGACTCAGTCACCAGCGCGCTGTCGGCCCGCAACCTCGACGTCAACCTGCTCGTCCACCCGCTTGTCGTGGTGCACCGCCAGCCGCTGGGCGCCCTGGAGGAGATCCGGGGCGGGGTGGAGCCCGAGGACGCCGCCCCCGGCGACATCGTCGAGAGCTGGATCCGCATCGAGATCGACCGTATCCGCGACGAGCAAGACCTCGAGATCGTGCGCACAGACCTGGCCCGCGTGCTCAACGACGTGCGCGAAGCGGTCGAGGACTGGCCGAAGATGCGCACCCAGGCGCTCACGCTCGCCGACGAGCTCGGCAGCGCGCAGCTGCCGGTGCCCGACAAGGACATCACCGACTCGGTGGAGCTGCTGCGCTGGCTCGCCGACGACCACTTCACGTTCCTGGGCTTCCGGCAGTACAAGCTGGTGAAGGGCGAGCACGGGGAGGACCTGCTGCAGGCCGTCCTCGGCTCCGGCCTGGGCATCCTGCGCGCCGACCAGCCGCACCCGCGGGTGCTGAGCTCCATGACCGCCGAGGCCTACGCCAAGGCCCTGGAGAAGCGCCTGCTGATCATCACCAAGGCCAACTCCAGGGCGACCGTGCACCGCTCGGCGTATCTGGACTACGTCGGCTTCAAGATCTTCGACGCTGACGGCAACGTGACCGGCGAGAAGCGCTTCCTGGGGCTGTTCTCCTCCGCGGCGTACCGCACCAGCGTGCGGGACCTGCCGGTGGTCAGGCGCAAGGTCGCCGAGGTGGTGGAGCGTTCGGGCCTCTCGCCGCGTTCCCACTCCGGCAAGGACCTCATGGAGACGCTGGAGACCTACCCGCGCGACGAGCTGTTCCAGATCACCACCGACGAGCTCTACCGCTCCGCGATGAGCGTGCTGCGCCTCGCCGGCCGGCGGCAGTTGCGGCTGTTCCTGCGCCGCGACGCCTACGGCCGGTTCATCTCCTGCCTGGTCTACCTGCCCCGGGACCGGTTCACCACCGCCAACCGGCTGCGCATCCAGCAGATCCTGCTCGCCGAGCTCAACGGCATCGGCGTCGACTACGCCACCCGGGTCGGCGAGTCGAAGTTCGCGCGGGTCCACTTCATCGTGCGCACCGAGCCCGGCAACCCGCCCGGCGACATCGACGTCGACGACCTGACCGAGCGGCTGTCGGAGGCGACCCGCCTGTGGGACGACGACTTCCGGCTCGTGCTGGAGCGCAAGCTCGACGACGAGCACCAGGCGAAGGAGCTCTACCAGCGCTACGGCACGGCGATCTCGGAGACCTACAAGGACGAGCACACGCCGTATGAGGCGGTGAAGGACGTCGCGAAGCTGGAGCTGCTCGACGAGCCGGGCCAGCTCGTCATGCACGTCTACCGCCGCCGCCAGGACGAGAGCGACATCCGGTTCAAGGTGTACCGCTACGGCGAGCCCATGATCCTGTCCGCCGTCCTGCCGGTGCTGCACTCCCTCGGCGTGCGGGTCACCGACGAGCGGCCCTACGAGATCGTCCGCTCCGACGGCACCATCTACCTCTACGACTTCGGCCTGCAGCTGCCCGCCGACTCGCGGGCGATCGCCGAGGTGCGGCCCCACCTGGAGAACGCGTTCTCCGCCACCTGGCGGGGCGAGGCCGAGGTCGACAACTTCAACACCCTCGTCATCAAGGCCGGCCTCACCTGGCGCGAGGTCGTCGTCCTCCGCGCCTACGCCAAGTACCTGCGCCAGGCCGGCACGGTCTTCTCGCAGGACTACATGGAGACCACGCTGCTGCAGTACCCGGCGATCGCCTCGAAGCTCGTGGCGCTTTTCGCGGCCCGCTTCGACCCGCGGCTGCAGCTGTCGGAGGAGAGCCGCGCCGTGCAGTCCAAGGAGCTGGTCTCGGCGATCCACGCCGACCTCGACGAGGTGACCAGCCTCGACCAGGACCGCATCCTGCGCTCGTTCCTGACCCTGATCCAGGCGACGCTGCGCACGTCGTTCTTCCAGCGCGGCGAGGCGGGCCGGCCGAAGTCCTACACGGCGTTCAAGCTCGACCCGCAGTCGATCCCCGACCTGCCGGCGCCCCGGCCGAAGTTCGAGATCTTCGTCTACTCGCCCAGGTTCGAGGGTGTGCACCTGCGCTTCGGCTCGGTCGCCCGCGGTGGCCTGCGCTGGTCCGACCGGCGCGAGGACTTCCGCACCGAGATCCTCGGCCTGGTCAAGGCCCAGATGGTGAAGAACGCGGTCATCGTGCCGACCGGCGCCAAGGGCGGCTTCGTTCTGAAGCAGAACCCGGGGGACCGCGACGAGGCCGTCGCCTGCTACCAGCTGTTCATCTCCGCCCTGCTCGACGTCACCGACAACCTCGACGGCGGCAAGGTCGTCGCCCCGGCCGAGGTGGTCCGCCACGACCCCGACGACCCGTATCTCGTGGTCGCCGCGGACAAGGGCACCGCCACGTTCTCCGACATCGCCAACGAGATCTCGGTGAAGTACGGGTTCTGGCTGGGCGACGCGTTCGCCTCGGGCGGCTCCGCCGGCTATGACCACAAGAAGATGGGCATCACCGCCCGGGGCGCCTGGGAGTCGGTCAAGCGGCACTTCCGCGAGCTCGGCGTCGACACCCAGACCACCGACTTCACGGTGGTCGGGGTCGGTGACATGTCCGGCGACGTGTTCGGCAACGGGATGCTGCTGTCGCGGCACATCCGGCTCGTGGCCGCGTTCGACCACCGGCACATCTTCGTCGACCCTGACCCTGACGCCGCGACGTCGTTCGAGGAGCGGGCCCGGCTCTTCGCGCTGCCCCGGTCCTCGTGGGACGACTACGACAGGTCGCTGATCTCCGCCGGCGGCGGCGTCTACCCGCGGACGGCGAAGTCGATCCCGATCTCGCCGGAGGCGAGGGACGCGCTCGGCCTCCCGGCGGCGGTCACCGCGCTGACGCCCAACGAGCTGATGCACGCGATCCTGTCGGCCCCGGTCGACCTGTTCTGGAACGGCGGTATCGGCACCTACGTCAAGGCCACCGCCGAGTCGCACGTCGACGTCGGCGACAAGGCCAACGACTACCTCCGGGTCAACGGCCGGGAGCTGCGCGCCAAGGTCGTCGGCGAGGGCGGCAACCTGGGTCTCACCCAGCGCGGCAGGATCGAGTTCGCGCTCGGCGGCGGCCGCGTCGCGACCGACTTCATCGACAACTCCGCCGGCGTCGACTGCTCCGACCACGAGGTCAACATCAAGATCCTGCTCGACCGCGCGGTCGTCGACGGCACGCTCGACCCGAAGGACCGCAACGCGCTGCTCGCCGGGATGACCGACGAGGTCGGCGAGCTGGTCCTGAAGGACAACTACGACCAGGCCACCACGCTGGGCAACGCCCGCGCCCAGTCCCGCGCGCTGCTGCCGGTCCACAAGCGGCTCATCGCCGACCTGGAGCGCCGCGGTCAGCTCGACCGCTCCCTGGAGGCGCTGCCGACCGACGAGGAGCTCGACACGCGGGCCGTGACCGGCGTCGCGCTGACCTCGCCGGAGTTCGCCGTCCTGCTGTCCTACGTGAAGATCGTGCTCGAGCAGGAGATCCTCGACTCCGGCCTGCCCGACGAGGAGTGGACCAACGAGGTGCTCGTCGACTACTTCCCGACCCCGCTGCGGGAGCGCTTCGTGGAGGCGATGGCGGAGCACCCGCTGCGCCGCGAGATCGTCACCACGCAGGTGGTCAACGAGGCCGTCAACCGCGGCGGCCCGTTGTTCTTCCACCGCGCCGCCGAGGAGACCGGGGCCGGCGCCGCCGACATCCTCCGGGCGTCCGTGGTGATCTGGGACGTGTACGGGCTGGGCGAGCTCCGCCGCGCCGTCGAGTCCCTCGACAACCAGGTCCCGACGGAGGCGCAGACGGCGG
Organism: Dactylosporangium sp. NPDC050588; assembly: GCF_040654975.1. Lineage (NCBI taxonomy): Bacteria > Bacillati > Actinomycetota > Actinomycetes > Micromonosporales > Micromonosporaceae > Dactylosporangium > Dactylosporangium sp. NPDC050588. The sequence goes on from NZ_JBFAJA010000014.1 coordinate 115,808, forward strand.
TCAACGTGAGGATCCGCCGGCTGCTCGACCGGGCGGTCCGCTGGCTGGTCTCCAACCGGCGCCTGCCGATCGACGTCCCCGGCGAGATCGCCCACCTGCGCCCCGGCATCTCGTGCCTGCTGCCGCGGCTGGACACGCTGTTCCGCGGCCAGGAGCGCGAGGCGCTGCACACCAATGCGGCCATACTGCGCGGCCTGGGCCTGCCGGCGGAGGTCGCCGACATGACGACCCGGGTCATGTACGGCTTCGGCCTCCTGGACATCGTCGAGGTCGCCTCGCAGACCAGCCAGGACGTCAACGAGGTCGCCACGGTCTACTACGTGCTGTCGGAGTGGTTCCGGGTCGACGACCTGCTGACGAAGATCTCCAACCTGCCGCGCGGGGACCGCTGGCAGACGCTCGCCCGCATGGCGCTGCGCTACGACCTGTACGCCGCGCTGGCCGCCCTGACGGCGGAGGTCCTCAACGCGACGGCCCCCGACGACGACGCCGAGGCCCGCGTCCACGAGTGGGAGCAGAGCAACGCGATCTTGATCGCCCGCGCCCGCAACGCCATCGGCGAGTTCGGCGGGTCCACGGGCGACCTGGCCGCCATCTCGGTGGTGCTCCGCCAGATCAGGACGCTGGTCCGCACCTCCGCCGCCTGACCCCCGTCCTGTGCCGGCGGGCGGTCCGTCAGAGTCCCCCTGTGAGCCTCGATGCGTCGCTGACCGTGACCGCATCCACCGTGCGGTTGCGGACGGATACCGCCGACGTGTCGGCGCCGCACGGCGGGGTCAGGGCAGGGCTGGTCAACGCCCTGCAGGACGTGCGCCGCGGCCGGGCGCGGGCGGCGCACCAGCGCTCGCGCGACCTGCCCGCGCAGGGCGGCGGGCGGCTGTCGCTGCGGCATGCCGGCAGGCTGCTCGCCGAGTCCTTCCTGCCGCCGCCCGTCGCCGCCGCCCTCGCCGATCTGATCCGCCGGGCCGACGCCGGCACGCTCGACGTGCGGCTCGCCGTCGACGCGCCCGAGTTCGCGGCGCTGCCGTGGGAAGCGCTGCCCGACCCGGTGTCGGGCCGGCCGCTGGCGCTGCACCCGCTCGTGACCGTGTACCGCCGGGGCGGGGCGGACCGCGGCGAGGCGCTGCCGGGCCCGCTGAGGATCGTCGTGGCGGTGGCGGCGCCGGAGCACGGCGGCGGGGCGCTGCTCAACTACGAGCACGAGCTGCGCAGCGTGCTCGCGGCGGTCCGCGGGGCCCGGCGGGGCAGGGCGCGGGTGTCCGTCGTGGAGTTCGCGACCACGGCGGCGATCCGCGAGGCGCTCGACGTGCCGGGCGGCGTGCACGTGCTGCACATCTGCGCCCACGGCGCGCCGGGCGTGCTGTTCCTGGAGGACGAGCACGGCGCGGCCCGCCCGGTCACCGCCGACGTCTTCCTGGAGGAGGCGGTGCCACCGGGCCGCATGCCGCCGGTGCTCGCGCTGGCGGCCTGTTACTCCGATGTGGACGGTGAGGGGCAGGGCCCGTCGTACGCCGCGCGGCTCGCGCAGCGCGGTGCCCGGGCCGTGGTGGGCACGCAGACCAGCGTCACCGACCGGTATGCGACGCTGCTGTTCTCCGCCGTGTACGCCGGGCTGACCCGGAACCTGGACCTGGCGCGGGCCGTCGGTGACGCGCGCCGGTCGGTGCAGCGCACGCTGGAGCAGTCGCACGACGGTCTCGCGGCGTACGACGAGTGGGGTGTCGTCACGCTGCTGTGCGGGCAGCCGGACCTGTCCGTCGTCGACGGCGCCGCCGAGGTGCCGGCGCCGCCGGTGCGGGTGCCGAGGCTGGGCGGGCTGGGGGCGCGGCGGTCCTTCGTGGGACGGCGGCACCAGCTGCGGGTGCTGCCGGGGGTGCTCACCGGCGACCGGTGGGCGGGGCTGGTGCTCAGCGGCATCGGCGGCATCGGCAAGACCGCCCTGGCCGCCGAGCTGGTCGTGTCGCTGGGCGCGGGCTGGTTGCTGGCGACGGTCGTCGGACCGGCCACAGTGGACGGTGTGCTCGGCGCGGTCGCCGCGGCGGTGCGGGTGCAGCTGCTACGGGCGCAGTCCGTGGACCCGCGGGTGGCGCACGCGGCCCGGGTCGCCGACCGTGTGGCGGAGCCGTGGCGGGACAGGTCGCGGCTGCTGCGCGAGGACGTGTTCGACACGCTGCCGGTGCTGCTGGTGCTCGACAACTTCGAGGACAACCTGGACGTCGGCGACGACGGCACCGGCACGGTCCGAGACCCGGGCCTGGCGGCGTTGCTGGCCGATCTGGCCGGCGACCCGGGCCGCTGCCGGCTGCTCGTCACGTCCCGGTTCCCGGTGCGGCTGCCGGGCGGCGCGGAGGACCGGCTGCGCCGCGAGACCGTGCCGCCGCTGAGCTTCGCCGAGACCGAGAAGCTCATCTGGTCGCTGCCGAACCTCGACCGCCACGGCGACCCGGAGTCGGTGTGGCGCACGGTCGGCGGGCACCCGAGATCCCTGGAGTACCTGGACGCGCTGCTCGGCGACGGCGAGGGCCGCACCAGCGAGGTCACCCGCCGGCTGGCGCGCGCGGCCACCCCGAGCCCGACCGGGACCGGGGACGGCGCCGGCGCGATGGCCTCGGTGGTCGCCGTCGCCGCGGAGGAGATCCTGCTCGGCGAGCACCTGGCCCGGTTGTCGCGGGTCCCCGGGGCGGTCGACCTGCTGGTGGGGCTGAGCGTCCACCGTTCGCCGGTCGACCTGTACGGCGTGGCGCACGCGGTGGGCCACACCGACCCGGACGCGGCGGTGACACCGCACAAGCACGCGCTGCGGCTGCTGCTGGACCGGTTGGGCGCGACGGTGGCCGACCTGAACGACGTGCTGGGCGACCCCGACAGCCCGCCGCTCGCCAGGGCCGAGCTGATGGAGGTCGTCGAGGCGTGCGGCGGGCTGCCGCGCCCCGCCCTGCGCCCACCGCCCGAGATGGGCGACGCGCTGACCACGTTGGTCCACAGTGGACTTGTCGACGGCGACGACCTGATGCGCGAGTTCTTCGTGCACCGGTCGACCGCCACCGGGCTGCGGGCGTTCGCCGACCTGACCGAGGCGCACCGGCGGGCGGCGGCGTTCCGGCGCTGGCGGGTGCGGAGCTGGCCGCAGCCCGCGGCGGGTGACGCGCACGACCTGACCGAGGCCCGGCACCACCTGCTCGCCGCCGGTGAGGTGGCGCAGGCGGTCGAGGTGACGGGCGAGCTGTGTGCCGTCCTGGAGGCGTTGGGCGCGTGGGACGTGGAGGCAGGCATCATCCACGACACCCTGCGGCTGCTGCCCGCCGGCGACCCGGCGCGCGGCCGCTTCGAGGGACAGCTGGGCATCATCGCGTACCGCCGCGGCGACGTCGTGGAGTCCGAACGCCTCATCCGCCTGGCGCCGGACCGGGCGGCCACCGCCTTCCAGCTGGGCCGCGTGGCCCAGGACCGCGGCGATCACGACGAGGCCGAGCGGCTGTACCGGTCCGCCGGGGACACCGCCCTGGTGCACCACCAGCTGGCGATGCTGATGTACCTGCGGGGCGAGCACGCCGAGGCGGCAGCCGCGTTCGAGCGCAACATGGACCGGTTCCCGGCGGACGGGGCGACGGTCGCGGCGGCCCACCACCAGCTGGGTCTGCTGGCGCGGTTGCGTGGCGACCTCGCGACGGCGCGGGCGCGGTACACCTCGGCGCTGGCGATGGCCGAGGCGCTCGGTGACCGTCAGGCGGTCGGGCGGGAGCTGCACCAGCTCGCGGAGCTGGCCCAGCAGCGGGGCGACCTGCGGGACGCCGCCCGGCAGTACCACCAGGCCCTCGATATCGCGGAGGAGCTCGGCGACGCGGCGGCGGTCACGGCGATCTGGCACCAGCTGGGCCTGCTGTCCGAGTCGGAGGGCGACCTGACCGAGGCGGAGCGCCTGTACCGCCTGGCGCTCGCGGAGGCGGAACGCCTCGGCAACCGGCGCGACGCGGCCGTCGGGCACCACCAGCTCGGTAACGTGGCCCAACGCCGCGGCCACCTGGACGACGCGGAGGCGCACCACATGCTGGCGCTGGAGCTGTACCGGCGGCTGGCCGACCGCTCGGGCGAGGCGGCGACCTGGCACCAGCTGGGCATGCTGGCGTCCCAGCGGGGCGACGCCGCCCGCGCGGAGGAGCTGACCCGCAAGGGCATCGCCATGAACGCGGCGCTCGGCAACCCGATGGACGAGGCGACCGGGTGGAGCCAGCTGGGCAACCTGGCCGCCGCCCGCGCCGACCGGGACGCGGCGGTCGCGCACCACGAGCGGGCCGTGGAGCTGCACCGGCTCGCGGGCACGCCGGCCGCCTACGACGAGATCCGCCTGCGGGCGCTCCGCGAGCCTGGGCAACCCATTCCAGATCTGGCGTGAACCTCGCCGGGCGGTCCGGGTCATCCGCCGCGTCGGATGGCCCGGACCGTCGACCTCCGTCTCGCGGCGGTCAGCGTGGGACGTAGTGCATCGTCGTGACCACATTGGACGACGCCTGGATGTTGGCCGGCGGGAAGGCCGTGCTGAGACTGGAGATGAACGCGATCAGATGGGTGTCGACGTTCGGCGTGGGCGGGGTGTAGCCGGTCAGCGAACAGACCGACCCGTTGCCGCAGAACGCGATCCGGACACCGGTGTCAGCGTCGAAGATCTCGATGTACCAGGGTGTCGGCGTGACGCTCGAGTTGGCCGTGGCGGTGACCGTCTCGGTCGTCTGCGTGAACACCGGCGCCGTCAGGCTGACCCGGAGCCCGCTGTTGGACCAGGTGACCCAGTTGATCAGGCTGGTGGCCTGCACGGCCGGCAGCGGGAAGGTGGCGCTGTTGTGCGCCACGAACGCCCGGTACCTGTGCGTCGTCGCGCTCGACTGGGCGATGCCGACCGAGCAGCTGGTGCCGGTCCCGCAGATCTGCACCCGGGCGCCGGTGGTCAGGTCGAAGATCTGGGTGTAGAACGGCGACGGACCGACGTCGAACGCCGTCGTCGCGGTCAACGTCACGGCGCTGCCGATGCTGGTCGTCGTCTGGCTGGTGCTCAGCCCGACGGTCGTCGAGTGCCAGTCGACCAGGACGAACGGCGGGTTCGACGCGACGATCTTGTTGCCGGCGGCGTCGCTGATGTCGGCGCTGAACCAGGCCGAGTCGATCACCGAACTGGTCGCGTCGACCGAGCAGGTGGTGCCGGTGCCACAGATCGCGAACTGCGTGGAGTTGCGGTAGATCCGGATGTAGTACGGCGTCGGGCCGACGTCCTGGTTCGCCGTCGCCGTGATGTGGGCGTTCTGCGTCACCCAGAACACGGAGGTCATCACGCCCTCGCTGGTGGGCGCCATGCCGGGCACGTTGAGGGACACCTGCCAGCCGGCGGCCAGCGTGGACTGCCGCTGCGGCACGGCCGGCAGACCCTCGTCGAACTGTGCGGCGGCCTGCCGCTCGCGCTGCGCATCGTGGCGGCCCGGCTGGCCAGCGCCCCCGACGTCCCCCTCGACCACCTCGCCGCCGACCTCGTCGCCGAACGCCGCCGCTCCCGCACCCTCTCCTGCGGCGACCTGCGCATCTCGTACCGGTCCGCGGCCTGACCCGCAGGGTCATGCGGGGCGGGTGAGCCGCCACCGACACTGTGCCGAGGCCGCGCCCCGAGAGGGCCGCGACGTCCCATCGTCAGCGCCGCCACCGGGCCGATCATGAGCAACCTGTGAAGCCCGCGTTGGGTTTCGATCCGATCCCGGCCGTTCGCGACTTCCGGACGGCTTCTTCATCGGATCCGCACGACTGCCTCCTTACCGTTCCGCCACCGGCGCACCTCCAGCGCGGCGCTTGTCCCGGCTCACCCACTCCTTTCCCCCCGAAAGGTGACCCTCCGCATGTCTCGGCACTCCTCCATCGCGTGGTCCGACGAGCTGCCCGGCACGTCGTGGGACGACGACCTGTTCGCCCGCGGCGGGCACTTCCTGCAGAGCACCCACTGGGGCGCGTTCAACCAGCAGCTCGGCCGGAAACTGTTCTTCGGCCAGGGCCCCGGCTGGCAGTGCTTCGCCATCCTGGAGCGGTCCAACAAGGCGACCCGCCTCTACTGCCCGTACGGTCCGGTCGCCGACAGCATGGTGAGCTACCAGCTTGCGATCGCGGAGCTGAAGGCACTGGCCCAGGACCAGGGCGCCATCTTCGTCCGGATGGAGCCGTGGGCGCCGGTGACGAAGGCCGATCTGCAGCGGCTCAAACATCGGCCGGCGCTGAAGGAGATCCAACCCTCACTGGTGTGGCTGCAGGATCTGACCAAGCCGCGCGACCAGATTCTCAAGGACATGTCCAAGAACAACCGGCAGCGGTACCGCAATGCCGCCAAGGTGGGTGTGCGCATCGAGGCGAGCCATGATCCCGGCGATGTGGAAGCGTTGCTGATGGTGGTCCACGAGGTGGCCGTCCACAACCGCATCGTCCAGCACCCGGACGACTACTACCGGACCATGGCGCAGGTGCTGCTGCCCCGCGACGCGGCCACCCTGTACATCGCCCGGCACCACGGCGAGCCGGTCTCCGCGGCGATCGTCTTCGACAGCCCGACCACCCGCCACGTCGGACACTCCGGGAGCATGCACGCCCACCGGCACGTCCACCCGGGCGCCATCATGCGCGCCACGATGGTCCTGGACGCCCAGGATCGTGGGCAGAAGACCTTCGATTCGCTGGGCGTGGCGCCGCCCGGCGAGCCGGAACACCCGTGGGCCGGACTGACCAAGTTCAAACTGTCGTTCGGCGGCGACTACCGGTACTACCTCGGCACTTGGGAACTGCCGGTGAGCCCGCTCTACCACGCCTACCGGTCGGTCTACTCGGCATATTCGGCGACCCGTCGCTGACGGCCGGCCCCGGCGATGGGCCGCTTCGTCTCCGCCGTGCTGCTTCGGCCTGGACACCTACGACCCGGTGCGGCGCCGCTACAGCAGGCGTTTGAGCAGCGCCCAGCCGCCGAGCGAGAGCAGGGCGGTCGCGGCGACGAGGAGATGAGGGACTCGGTGAGCTGCAGGCGCCAGAACTGGCCGTCGGGGTGGAACGAGGCGCTGACGGTGGCGATCCGCTGGCGGCTGAGGCAGGTTTCGATGGTGCCGTCGGCGCTCTTGCAGGAGGACGGATCGAAGTCGACGGCGGTGCCGGCGGCGTCGCAGTAGGCCGAGCCCACGCGCCACGCGTCGTCGGGGACGAGGCTGCGACCGCTCTGCGAGCCGAGCCGGTGCGCATACGCGTGGTCCCAGCGCGGGTTGAGCGCCCTGCCCGCGCGCAGCATCTCGTCGACGGTGAACCTGCGGTACAGCGGCTTGCCCTGCGCGAGGAACGCCGGCTTGGAGTCCGTCCCGCCGGTGCCCGGGGTACTGCCGAGCACCTCGACGGCGCCCTCACCCGGAGCTGTCAAGACGACAGGTGATACCGCAGGTGGCGAGCCGAGGGACACATCGCCATGGCGTCGCGGTCACGCGGCCGCCCACCACAAGTCACCTCCGCTGCGCCGCCATCCGGCGTTTGTCGGCAACCGCGTGGGTACAGGCGCGCTCAGCATCCCGCAGTCGAGGCCGGCGTTCGTCGCCTCGACCCGACCGGCGTGGTCGGCGCGTGCCGGCGGGGCGAGAGGAAGGAAGAGCGTTGGTCGACGCGGGAAAACGCAGCGTCATGGGGGTGTTGGTCGACGTCATCGACTACGACGCGGCGGTCGCGAAGGTGTTCGCGGCCGCCCAGCAGCAGCGCCCGTTCATCCTGACCGCGCTGGCCGTGCACGGGGTGATGACCGGGGTGTCCGATCGGCGGCACAACGCCCGGCTCAACGCCTTCGACGTGGTCGTCCCGGACGGCCAGCCGGTGCGATGGGCGCTGAACCTGCTGCACCGGGCCGAGCTGCGCGAGTGGGTGAGCGGGCCGGAGCTGACCCACCGGGTGCTGTGGCGCGCGGCCGTCGAGGAGCTGCCGGTCTATCTGTACGGGTCCACGCAGCGGACCGTCGCGAGGTTGGCCGGGGCGTTGACCCGGACGGTCCCGGCGCTGCGGATCGCCGGCGTCGAACCGTCGCGGTTCCGTGACGCCGAGCCGGGCGAGTACGCGCGCATCGCCGAACGCGTCAACGCATCGGGAGCCCGCCTGGTCCTGGTCGGTCTCGGCTGTCCGCGGCAGGAGTCGTTCGTCCACGCGATGCGGCCGCTGCTCGCCATGCCGCTGCTGGCGGTCGGGGCCGCCTTCGACTATCACGCCGGGCTGCTGAGCTACGCACCACGCTGGATGCAACGCAACGGCCTGGCCTGGATGTGGCGGCTGGTCCTCGAGCCGCGCCGGCTGTGGCGGCGTTACCTGATCCTCGGCCCCCGGTACCTCGTGCGGCTGTCGGCACAGAAGGTGGGGCTGTGGGAGCCGCCCGTGCCCGTGCCCTCGCACCGGCCGGCCGAACCCGCACCGGTCTGACCCGCGCTCGCCTGTTCATCGATCGACCGAGGCGGAGGACTCATGTGCGGAATCACCGGAATCGTAGTGGCCGACGACGGGCCCGCCGTGGACGAGGATCGGCTGCGCGCCATGTGTGGCAGCCTCGCCCACCGGGGCCCGGACGAGGACGGATTCTTCGTCACCGCCACCGCCGGCCTGGCGGTGCGGCGGCTGGCGGTCATCGACGTGCTGCACGGCCGGCAGCCGGTGCGGTCCGAGGACGGCACCGTGCACGCGGTGCTCAACGGCGCGATCTACAACCATCAAAGGCTGCGGCAGTACCTCGCCGCGCGCGGCCACACCTTCCGCTCCGGCAACGACGCCGAGGTGATCCCGCACCTGTACGAGGAGTTCGGCACCGGCTTCGCGCAGCACCTGGAAGGCATGTTCGCCATCGCCCTGTACGACAGCGCCCACCACCGGATGGTCCTGTGCCGCGACCGGGTCGGGGTGAAGCCGCTGCACTACGCCGAGCGCCCCGACGGCCTCGTGTTCGGCTCGGAGATCAAGGCGGTGCTGTGCGCGATCCCCGATCGGACACCGGACCTGCAGGCGTTCAGCGCGTACCTGTCGCTGATGTACGTGCCCGCACCGCGGACGATGTACCGGGAGATCCGCAAGCTCGAACCGGGCACGACGCTGGTCTGGCAGGACAACCGCTGCACGGTGCGGCGCTACTGGGCGCTCGCCGACGTGCCGCAACGCAGCCACCTCACCGCCGCCCACGCGTGCGCGATCCTGCGTGACCTCACGGTCGAATGCGTCCGCCAGCAACTGGCGGCCGACGTGCCGGTGGGCTTCTTCCTCAGCGGCGGCATGGACTCCGCCACGATCGTCGCGGCCGCCCGGCACGCACTGCCCGACGCCACGCTGAAGACCTACTCGGTGGGCTTCGCCGACCGGTCGTACGACGAACGTTCCGGGGCCGCCCTCGCCGCGGCCAGGTTCGGCACCGACCACACCGAGCTCGTGGTCGAACCGACGGCCGCGGACGTCATGGACGGCATATTGCCGGCCTTCGACGAGCCGTTCGCCGACCCGTCGATGGTGCCCACCTACTACCTGTGCCGCCTCGCCCGCCAGGACGTGACGGTGGCGTTGAGCGGCGACGGCGGCGACGAGCTCTTCGCCGGTTACCTCACGTACCAGGCCGACAAGTACGCCCGCTACTACCGCCACCTGCCGCGCGCCGTGACGGCCGGGATCGTGCCGGGCCTGCTGCGCTTCCTTCCGCGCTCCAGCGCCAGGGCGAGCTTCGACTTCAAGGCTCGTCGCTTCGCCGACAACGCCCTCGAGGAGCCCGGCCGCAGTCACTACCTGTGGCGGGTCGTGTTCCGGGAGGCGCACAAGGCGCGGCTGCTGCAGCCGGACGTGCTCGCCGAGCTGTGCGACACGTACGACACGCACGAGGCGCACTACGAAGCCGGCGCCGGCTTCGACCGGCTGACCCGGTTCCAGTACACCGACGCCCACGTCTACCTGCCCGACGACGTGCTGACGAAGGTCGACCGGGTGAGCATGGCGCATTCCCTGGAGGTACGGGTCCCGCTGCTGGCCACGTCGATGCTCGAGTTCGCCTTCTCGTTGCCGGGCTCGATGAAGTTCCCGGGCCGGCAACCGAAACGGCTGCTGCGGCAGGCGATGGCCGGCCTGCTGCCGCCACGGACGCTCGCCATGGGCAAGAAGGGCTTCAACGCCCCGCTGCCGCATTGGCTGCGCGGCGAGTTCCGGCCGCTGGTGCGCGAGTACCTGTGCCGGGACGTCCTGCGGCGGCAGGGCTATCTGCGCTTCGACGCGGTGAACGAGATCGTCGAGCGCCACCTCAGCGGCGTGGCCGAACACGCCCGTGAGATCTGGATCCTGCTGCTGTTCACCATGTGGGCCGAGCGGGAGAAGGCATACCGATGACGACGGCCCGTGCCCGCCTGCTCTGGAGGTCCGAAATCCCGTGAGAATCTGGTGGCTGCTCTTCCCGCTGCTGCTGGCCTTGCTGCCCGCCGTCGTCCTCACCTCCTCCGTCCCCCGGCGGGTTCGGGCCTGGGCCTGCCGGGTCGCCTTCATCGTCACCGCGGCGCTGATCGCCGCGCCGTGGATCTGGCTGCGCCTCGACCACGAGGTGCCGGCACGGGTCGCCATGATCCTGATCACCGGATCGTTCGCCGGCGGGATCGTGCTCAGCGGCGCCACGGCCGGGATCGTCGAGGACAACGCGCCGCCGTCGCACGCCGTCCAGCGCGCGGTCCTGGGGTATCACAAGGCCTGCACCATGCGCCCGGTACCGCGGGGCAAGCGGGTCCTGGACGTGACAGGTGCTCTCGTCGGCCTGGCGTTCACGTTGCCGCTGTGGCCGATCATCGGACTGCTCATCTGGTTCGAGGAGCCCGGGCCGATCTTCTTCACCAAGAACTCCGTGGGCCGCGGCGGCCGCACGTTCCGCCAGTTCAAGTTCCGCAGCATGCAGTACGGCGCCGAGCGGCTCACGGGACCGGTCGTGTCGCCCGCCGGGGACCCGCGCACGCTCAGGGTCGGTCGCCGGCTGCGGCGCTGGCACCTCGACGAGCTCCCCGAGCTGATCAACGTGCTCAGCGGCTCGATGAGCCTGGTCGGGCCGCGGCCGCTGCGCACCGTGCTCGTCCGCAAGCACCTCGAGTCGGTGCCCGGCTACACCGAACGGCACACGGTGCGGCCCGGCATCGCCTGCCTCGCCCAGATCGAGAGGTTCCACATGCCGCCGCAGGAGCGGCTGGCGAAGGACCTCGCCTACATCGAGCACCAGGGCGTGCGGCTCGACCTCCAACTGCTCGTCCGCGCCGTGCTGACCACGGTCCGCGGCGAGCGTCACTACGACGAGCCGGTGCTCGGTGCGCCCGCTCCCGCCGCGGTGCTGGCGACCCGGACCGACGGACAGCCGCCGAGGCTGGTTGATCATGCCGGCCAGACCCAGGACGCCTGAGCGGACGCGCATCCCGCGCGTCCGGGGCCGGCTCGCCGGTGCCGGGCTGCTCGACCAGATGGTCATCGCCGCCGCCAACTCGGCGAACACCCTCCTGGGTGGGATCCTGCTGCCCAAAGGGCAGTTCGGCGCGCTCGCCCTGGCGCTCGCGGTGGGCTACTTCGCGACGTGCCTCAATCGGGCGATCGTCGGTGACGTGCTGCTCGCGCTGGCATCGCGCCACGACGGCGAGCCCCGCGTGCGCCTGGCCCGCAACGGCCTGGCCACCGCGCTGTGCTCCGGCCTGATCACCACTGTCGTCTTCGTGGTCCTGTGGGCGCTGCACCCCGGCCGCGGCGGGATCGACCTGCGCCAGCTCATCTGGCTCGCGCCGTTCATGGTCCCGATCATGCTGCACGACACCGCCCGCTTCGACTATCTGGCCGACCGCCGTCCGGACAAAGCCCTCGGCATCGACCTGGTCTGGGCCGGCACCCAGGCCGTCATGGTCACCGCCATGATCCTCACCCACACCTGCAGCGCCGGCGGGCTGCTCACCGGCTGGGGTCTCGGTGCCACCGCCGGCATCACCGTCTACCTCATCCGCGAACACCGGCTGCCCTGGCAGGGCAGCCCGCCGGCCTGGCTGGCCGACACCAGGCAGCTGTCCGGCTGGTTCACCGTCACCGCCGTCGTGGCCCAGGTCCAGGTCCTGGCGATCAGCTTCATCGTCGCCGGCCGCCTGTCCAAGATCGACCTGGCCAACCTGCGCTTCGTGCAGACCGTCCAGCTCCAACCCGTGCAGAACCTGATCACCGCCATCCAGAACCTGCTGGTCCCCCACGTCTCCCGCAATGCCGCCGACGCCGCCGAACCCGGCCCCGAAGGCGCCCGGGCCGCCCTCGCCCTGCGCCGCCAGACCCGCCGACTGGCGATCGCCTTCGCCGTCGTCGGCGCGCTCATGGTGCTCACCCTCTGGCCCGTCGTCTCCTATGTACTGGTCCACACCCAGAAATTCGCCGAAGCCGCCCCGCTGGTCCTGCCCATCGCCCTGCAAGGCGCGCTCTACCTGTTCCAGGTCCCCTTCACCGCCGCGATGCGCGGCATGCACCGCGCCCGGATGCTCTTCGCGCAATACGTCTTCTTCGTCGTCGTCTCCCTCAGCGGCCTCACCTTCGGTGCCGGCCACGGCGGCCTGCGCGGCGCCGCCTGGGGCCTGCTCGCCGGCTCGACCGCCAGCCTGATCTGCATGGTCACCCTCTACGCCTACGCCCTGAGACGGATCCAGAACGTGCCCGAGAACCCGCACGGCCCGGCGGACGCGGGCGCCGACACGTTCGAGCGGCCGGGACTTGCCGTTCGGCCGAGCGCCTGAGTCCGGCGTGGCCGGAACGGGTCGGCGCCGCGTTAGTGTCGGGGCTGTGAGCACGTCCGTACTCTGGCGGGCCATACGGGCAGGTGGCAGACCGGCGCTCGCTCTCCTGGCAGGTGCTGCCGCGTTTCCGCTTGTGGGCGTCCTCGTCCAGCGCGTCGGGCCGTACATCCCGATCGAGATCCTCATCGTCTTCGGCATCGCCGGCATCGTCGCGATCACCCACTACGCCGGCGTCGTGTTCGGCGTCCCGGTGGCGCTGGCGAGCTTCCTCGCCTTCGACTGGTACTACCTGCCACCCACGCATCCGATCGGGATCCCCGCCGGCGGCGACCTGACGGAGGCCGTGGTGTTCCTCCTGCTGGCGACCGCCGTCGGCGAGTTCGCCGCCATGGCCCAGCGCCGGACCGTGGCGGCGGAGACGGCGCGGAGCCTTCTCACCAGCGAGCAGGCCGCGTTACGGCGGGTGGCGACGCTGGTCGCGCAGGACGCGCCGCCGTCCGAGGTGTTCGGCGCGGTGGCCGCCGAGGTCGGCAGGATCTTCGACACCGACCTTGCGACCGTGGTGCGCTTCGAGCCGGACTCCACCGCGACCGTGGTCGCCGTCTGGAGCAGACGACCAAGCGCTCTGCGGCCCGGCGTCAACTACAAGCTCGACGGTTCCGTCGTCGCGACGGCGGTGTTCCAGTCCCACTGCCCGGCGCGGGTCGACGACTACGCCCGGGTCCTCGGACCTGCCGCGGACCTGGCGCGCCGACTGGGCATCTGCTCGACCGTCGCCGCGCCGATCGTCGTCGACCGGCGTCTCTGGGGGGCCGCGATCGCCGCCGTGACGCGGCCCGCCCCCCTTCCGGCCGAATCCGAGGCTCGCATCTGTGACTTCACCGAGCTTCTGGCCGCCAGCATCTCCAACACCCAGAACAAGGCCGAGCTCACCGCCTCCCGCGCCCGTATCGTCGCCGCGTCCGACGAGACACGGCGGCGGCTGGAGCGCGAACTCCACGACAGGGTGCAGCAGCGGCTCATCTCGCTGGCCCTCGAACTGACGATCGCCGAGTCATCCACCCCGCCGGGACTGTCCGACCTGCACGTCCAGCTGTCGTCCATCAAGGAGGGCCTGAAGGAGCTGGCCGACAACGTGCGTGAGCTCTCACGGGGGATCCATCCGACGATCCTGTCCGAGGGAGGTCTCGAGCCCGCGCTGAAAGCGCTGATCCGCCGCTCCCCGGTTCCCGCCGACTACGACATACGCATCGACACCAGGTTTCCCGAGGGCATCGAGGTGGCCGCGTACCACGTCGTGTCCGAGGCGCTCAGCAACGTGGCGAAGCACGCCCGGGCTTCGGGCGTGACGGTGCGGGTCAGAAACACAGATCGCGCGCTCGCCCTGTCCGTCCGCGACGACGGGTGCGGCTGCGCCGCCTCCGCCCGGGGTTCGGGTCTGACCGGCCTGGAGGATCGCGTCAAGGCGCTCGGTGGGACGATCGACGTCGTGACCCCGCCGGACGGCGGCACGGAACTGCGCGCGACGCTCCCCGTCGTGTCGCACGAAGACTCCCCGCCGAGCGATCCTGGACCTGTGGTCAGCCCATAGGGACGGAAGAGTCGCGCACCACAGGTCTCCTGCTGCCGTCGATCATGTGCGTGACCGTGGCCGCGTTCGTCTCGCTGCGACGCGCCCGACCCTATTACGACCCCTGGTTGCCGCACTGGGTCTTCTCGCCACCACCGCACCGTGCTCTCATGCCGGGAGGCGACGATCCCGCCTGCTTACAGCGGTCTGTGGAAGGTGAACGATGCGCAGAAGATCAACGCTACGACTGGCGGTCATGACCGCTGCCGTGGCGAGTTTCGTGGCGGCGGTCGGCGGTTCCGGCGTGGCCGGCGCGGCCGGCACCGTGCATGCCTCCGCGGGCGCCGCGGCGTGCGACCCGGGTGCCAGCGGGGCGCGGATGAGCGAGGGCGGCACGGCTCAGGAGCCGGAGCTGTACCCGAAGAACGAAGCGAACGCCTACGGCGTGATCAAGGATTCGCCGCGTCTGGCCAACGGCAGCGTCACCGTGCCCACGGTCTTTCACATGATCTCCGACCACCCGTTCGGCGCAGCCGAGAAGGATCGGTGGAACACGCTGATCGCGGCGCAGATGGCGGTGCTCAACGACTCGTACTCGGGTCGCACGGCTGCGGACGCGTCCGACACACCGTTCCGGTTCTCGCTCACCAGCACGACCTGGACGGTGAACAGTGACTGGTACACCGTCGTGCCGGGCAAGAACGAGCGGGACATGAAGCGGGCGCTGTACACCGGCGACGCCCGCACCCTCAACGTGTACGCGGGCAACATCGGCGGCGGGCTGCTCGGCTGGGCGTACTTCCCGAAGGGGTACAACAACGGCCGCGACTACATCGACGGCGTGGTCATGCTCGACGAGTCGATGCCCGGCGGGACGGCCGGCAAGTACGCCGAGGGCGACACCCTCACGCACGAGGTCGGGCACTGGCTGATGCTGGAGCACACCTTCGCGCACGGGTGCGCCGCGTCCGGCGACTACGTGGCCGACACCCCGCGCGAGGCCATCCCTCAGTTCGACTGCCCGGTCGGCGCGGACACGTGCAGCGCTCCCGGGCTGGACCCGATCCACAACTTCATGGACTACTCGCAGGACTCGTGCATGAACATGTTCACCGCCGGGCAGGCGGAGCGGATGAGTGACGCCTGGGTGGCATTCCGCGCCGGTGGCGGGAAGTAGTCAGGGATCGAAGCCGACGGCCCGCAGCGCACGAACCGGTGCGCTGCGGGCCGCGTCGCATGACCCGAGCGCCATTTGTAAAGCACCTTGCCTTTCGCTTGGGCCCGTGCCATCCTGGCTGGACTGGGGATCGTCAAATGCAAATGCCTGATGGTGGGTGCGAGCCCGCCCGCAGGCCGGTGCGTTCTGCGAGAGGACCGCCATGGCCACCCCGTCCCTGCCACGACGACTCGGCGGGGCCCTCACCGGCCTCGGCGTCGTCGCCGCCCTCCTGTCCGCCACCACCGCTCCCGCCGCCGCCGCGACCGCTGTCGCGTTCAGCTCGGTCGTCCCGGTCCCGGTCACGGCCACCGCCACGCCCGGGGTCAGCCACGGCATCACCGCGTCCACCACCATCTACGCCGCGCCGGGTTCCACACCGGCGGCGGCCATCGCCAACCAGCTCGCGGCCCGGCTGCGGGTCTCGACCGGGCTGCCGCTGCCGGTCGTCACCACCGTCGCCGGCCCGGCCGACGGGATCGCCCTGCTGCTCACCGGCGCGCCACCCGGCGTCGGCGCCGAGGGCTACCAACTCGACGTCACCGCGAGCGCCATCACCATCCGGGCCAACCAGCCCGCCGGGCTGTTCCGCGGCGTGCAGACGCTGCGGCAGCTGCTGCCCGTGACCGCCGACGCGGCGACCCTCCAGTCCGGACCGTGGCCGGTGCCGGGCGGGCAGATCGTCGACTTCCCACGGTTCGCGCACCGCGGCGCGATGCTCGACGTGGCGCGGCACTTCTTCACCGTGGCCCAGGTCCAGCGGTACCTCGACCAGCTCGCGTTGTACAAGATCAACGTACTGCACCTGCACCTGTCCGACGACCAGGGCTGGCGCATCGCCGTCAACTCCTGGCCGAACCTGGCGACCTACGGCGGCGGCACGCAGGTCGGCGGCGGGCCGGGCGGGTACTACACCCAGGCTGACTACACGGCGATCGTGAACTACGCGGCCGACCGGTACATCACGGTCATTCCCGAGATCGACATGCCCGGGCACACCAATGCCGCGCTCGCCTCGTACGCGCAGCTCAACTGCAACGGCGTGGCGCCGGCCCGGTACACCGGCACGCAGGTCGGGTTCAGTTCGCTGTGCGTGCCGCTGGAGCTGACATACACGTTCATCGACCAGGTGATCGGGGAGATCGCCGCGCTGACCCCGGGGCCGTACGTGCACATCGGCGGCGACGAGGCCAGCTCCACCACCGCGGCCGACTACTCGTACTTCATCAACCGGGTACAGCAGATCGTCGCCGCGCACGGCAAGACCGTCGTCGGATGGCACGACGTGGCCAACGCGACCCTGCTGCCCTCGACGGTGGCCCAGTTCTGGGGCACCACCACCAGCAACGCGCCGCTGGCCGCGGCGGTGGCGAACGGCACCAAGGTGGTCATGTCCCCGGCCGACAAGACCTACCTGGACATGAAATACCGCAACAACACGAGGCTCGGTCAGAAGTGGGCCGGTCTCATCGACGTGAACACGGCGTACGAATGGAACCCGGGTGCCCACCTCACCGGTGCCGGCGAGACCGCCGTGCTCGGCGTCGAGGCACCGCTGTGGTCGGAAACGCTCGTGACCACGGCCGACATCGAGTACATGGCCTTCCCGCGGCTGCCCGCGATCGCCGAACTGGCCTGGTCGCCATGGAGCACGCACAACCTCACCGCGTTCAAGCAGCGCCTCGGTGCGCAGGGACCACGCTGGAACGTCATGGGCATCAACTACTACCACTCGACCCAGGTCACCTGGCCGAGCGGCTCGTAACCGCCGGCGGAGCCGCAACGCCCACCGGGCGTGCGGCTCCGCACACCCGTCGGAGGTGCAAAATGTCACGAAATCGGATGATGTCTCGTCGGGCATTGGCCGCGCTCCTGCTCACCGTGACCTCGGTCCTGACCATCGGTGCGCTCGGCCCCGGCGGCGCCTCGGCCGCCACCGTGGGCTCCACCGAGCTGACCTCGGGCTGGGCCCTGCGCTCCGCCACCGGCCTGGCCGACACCGGCGCCACGATCTCCCAGGTCGGCTACCCGGCCGCCGGCTGGAGCCCGGTCGCCCTGCCCTCGACCGTGCTGGCCGGGCTGGTGGCGAACAACGTCTACACCGACATCTACGCCGGCACGAACCTGCAGTCCGTGCCGGACCTGACCGGCCAGGACTGGTGGTACCGCGGCCAGTTCACCGCCGCGGCCGCGAGCCCCGGGCAGGTCTACTGGCTGCGGCTGCAGGGCCTGAGCTACCGCGCCCAGGTCTGGCTCAACGGCACGCAGCTCGACGCGAACGCCGTCGGCACGTTCGTCTCGCACGAGTACAACGTCACGGGCGCCATCGTGCCCGGCGCGTTGAACGCCGTCGCGATCCGGGTGACCCCGCCGCGGCACGCCTGCGCCGACCTGTCGGTGTGCACCGTCGACTGGAACCCTGAGGCGCCCGACATGAACGCCGGCATCTGGGGCCGCACGTCCGTCGACACGACGGGCCCGGTCGCCGTCCGTGACCCGTACGTCAAGACCGTCCTGCCGCTGCCCGCCACCAACGCGGCCGACCTCACCGTGTACGCCGACGCGATCAACGCGACGGCGGCGCCGGTCACCACGACCGTCACCGCCACCATCAGCAAGCCGGGCCAGCCGACGATCACGGCCGGCCAGACCGTGACACTGGCGGCGGGCGAGCGCCGCGAGCTCGTCTTCGATCCCGCCGGCTACCCGCAGCTGCACGTCGTCAACCCCGTGCTGTGGTGGCCGTACCAATTCGGCAGCCCCGAGCTGTACCAGGTCACGACGGCGGCAAGCGTTTCCGGGGCGGCGTCCGACAGCAAGACGGTCAATTTCGGCGTCCGGCAGTTCACCGACTACCGCACGACGGTGCAAGGCACCTCCTTCGTCGGGTACAAGGTCAACGGCCAGCCGATCCTGTTCCGCGGCGGCGGGTACGTCTGGGACCTGCTGCAACGGTGGGACACCAAGACGAACAAGGCGCACGTCGACTACGTGAAGGGCATGGGCCTCAACACGATCCGCCTCGAAGGGACGCTCGGCAACCAGGAGCTCTACGACCTCGCCGACGCGGCCGGCATCATGGTCATGCCGGGATTCGTCTGCTGCAGCGCCTGGGAGAACGACAGCGGCTGGACGGCGGAGCAGACCACCGTCGCCCAGGCATCGCTCGACACCCAGATGCGGGCCCTGCGCGCGCACGCCAGCACGTTCATGTGGAACTACGGCAGCGACCAGCCGCCGACGGCGGCGCACCTGACCGCGTACAAGAACATCGCCGCCGGCCTGCACTGGCAGAACCCGACCGTGGACAACGTCGCGACCTGGTCCAACGCGAACGCGGGCATGAAGATGGACGGTCCCTACAAATGGGAGCCGCCGGTGCTGTGGTGGGACCTCACCCGCCAGGGCTCCGCGTTCGGGACCACCGGTGAGGAGGGCACCGAGGCGCCGCCGCCGCTGGAGAGCCTGTCGCGGTTCCTCACCCCGGCACAGACCTGGCCGGTCGGCAACCCGGCCTGGAACTACCACGTCGGCCGGGGCGGCAGCGTCTTCGACAACACCGACGTCTACACCACTGCCCTCAACCGGCGCTACGGCACCACGACCAGCGCCGCGGACTACTCGAAGAAGTCCGAGGTGATGAACTACGAGAACACCCGCTCGTTCTTCGAGGCGTGGAGCGCCCGGCAGCACACCCAGTCGTTCGGCAGCATCTGGTGGATGCAGAACAACGCCTGGCCGGCGCTGCACTGGAACCTCTACGACTACTACTTCAAGCCGGGCGGATCGTTCTACGGCACCAGGAAGGCCACCGAGCCGGTCCACATCGCCTACGACTACTTCAGCCGCAACGCATACGTCGTGAACTCCACCCTCACCGGCCGGACCGGGCTGACCGCCACGGCCACGGTGTACAACGTCCCGGACCTGACCCAGAAGTACACCACCAGCATCGCGGTCAGCGCGCCCGCGAACGCCTCCGCGCCGATCCTGACGCTGCCGGCGGTCACCGGACTGACGTCGACCTACTTCGTCCGCCTCCAGCTGAAGGACTCCAGCGGCACGACCGTCAGCAACAACCTCTACTGGTACTCCACCACGGCCGACGCGCTGGGCAACAAGAAGAACTGGTACTCCACCAGCGTCAAGACCTACGCCAACCTCACCGGGCTGAACAGCCTCGCCGCCAACACCGGCGTCACCACGGGCGTGTCCCGATCGGTCGCCGGCGGGCAGGAGACGGTCACGATCACGTTGACCAACACGAGCCCGACCGGCATCGCGTTCTTCGTACGACCGGAGGTGACCGCCGGCAGCGGCGGCACCGAGGTCGTGCCGGTCACCTACACCGACAACTACGTCTCGCTCTTCCCCGGCGAGTCGACCCGGATCACGGCGGTCTACGCCACCGCCGACCTGGGCGGGTTGCCCGCCCACCTGCGGGTGCGCGGCTACAACGTCCCGACCGTCTCGGTGCCGGTGCCTTGATCCGGAGTCCGGGGGCGGTGGGTCGCGGGCCCGCCGCCCCGGCGTCGCCGGTGTCAGCGGGCGGGTGCCGTCCGGTCGAGGACCAGGTCGCGTGCCTCGGTCAGGCCGACGGCGAGCGCGCCGAGCAGGACGGCGTCCGTGCCGAGCGTGGAGACCTCGATACGGGGCGGATGCAGCGCGACGAGGTTGCGGAGCCGCTCGGCGACCGGGCCGGTGAGCAGGTCGCCGGGCTGGCCGCCGACGCCGCCGCCGAGGACGACGAGCTCCGGATCGAGCACCGCCGTGATCCCGGCGAGCGCGTGGCTGACATGGTCCACCACTCTGGACACGACCAGCCGCGCGGTCTCGTCGCCGGCACGGGCGGCGTCGAAGACGTCCTTCGCGTTCGCCGCGTCGTGCAGGCCCAGCCGCCGCGCCAGCGCGACCACGCCGTCGGCCGAGGCCACCGACTCGAACATGCCGCGGCGTCGCGCGGCGGGCGCGTCCAGCAGGGGGTCGCCCTCACCGACCGGCAGGTAGCCGATCTCGCCGGCCGCGCCGCGGAACCCGCGGTACAACTTGCCGTCGATCATGATGCCCATGCCGGTGCCGGTGCCGATGGAGACGTAGACGAAATGCCGGACACCGCGGCCGAGCCCGTAGCTCGCCTCACCGACGGCCGCCAGGTCGACGTCGTTCTCCACCACATACGTCGAGCCGGCGATGCCCGCCAGCCGCTCGACGCTCCCGCGCCGGTCCCAGCCGGGCAGGTTCGGCGCCAGATGCAGGGCGCCGGTCGCCTTGTCGTGGATGCCGGGGGTGCCGAAGACGGCGAGCGTGATGTCGTCGCGCGTGATGCCGGCCGTGGCGACCATCTCCTCGGCGAGGCGGGTGAGCTGCGCGACGAGGTCGCGGGCGCGGGTGCCCCGCGACGACTCGTCTTTGCGCGCGACGACCGTGCCGACCAGGTTGGCCAGGCCGACGCGGACGTAGGAGCGGCCGACGTCGACCGCGAACACCCAGCCCGCTTCGGGGCGCACCTCGTACAGCACCGCGGAGCGTCCGGCCGCGCCCGCGCGCATCCCGACCTGGCGCAGCAGCCCGGCGCGTTCGAGGTTGGTGAGCGCCACGGCCACGGTGGGTTTGGACAGCCCGGTGTGCTGGGCCAGCTCGGGGCGCGACACCCTGCCCAGCCGGAAGATCTCAGCGAAGACGGCGCGCTCGTTCATCACCCGCAGCACGCTGGTCGTGCTCGCGGTGCCGGTGGTCTGCACCTGACCAGCGTGCCACACCCATTAAGAAAGGTCATTTATCAAATTCGTAAAGGACCTTGCCAAGGCTCGCGAGGTGGCTCAGCATGCTTGCAGAACCCTTCTCAGGAAAGGTGTCCCTCCGTGAGAGCCAGATGGTTCGTCGCAGTCGTCGTCGCGGCCGCCGTTGTCAGCGGGTGTGGCGGCAACGCCAAAGACAAGCCGACCGGCGACGACGCGCCGACGATCGCGTTGTTCCTGCCGGAGTCCAAGACGACCCGGTACGAGGCGTTCGACCGGCCGCTGTTCGAGGCCAAGGTGAAGGCGCTGTGCGCCGACTGCAAGCTGCTCTACGCCAACGCCGATCAGGACGCCGCCAAGCAACAGCAGCAGGTGGAGGCCGCCCTGGCCCAGGGCGCCGACGTGCTGGTGCTCGACGCCGTCGACGCCAGTGCGGTCGCATCGCTGGTGAACCAGGCCAAGCAGAAGAAGGTGCCGGTCATCGCGTACGACCGGTTGATCTCCGAGATCAGCTACGAGTACTACGTCTCCTTCAACAACGTCCGGGTCGGCGAGATGCAGGGCCAGGCCCTGCTCGACGCGCTGACCAAGGCCGGGACGGCCGACAAGGGCAAGATCGTCATGCTCAACGGCGCCCCGACCGACCCCAGCTCGGCCGACTACAAGACCGGTGCGCACAAGGTCCTCGACGGCAAGGTCCAGATCGGCCGCGAGTTCGACACGCCCGACTGGAGCCCGGACAAGGCCCAGCAGGAGATGGAGCAGGCCATCACCGCGCTCGGCCGGGACACCATCGTCGGCGTGCTGTCCGCCAACGACGGCATGGCCGGCGGTGCGATCGCGGCGATGAAGCGCGCCGGCTACCCGGCCCTGCCGCCGATCACCGGCCAGGACGCGGAACTCGCGGCGGTGCAACGGATCCTGACCGGAGAGCAGTACATGACCATCTACCTCGACATCCGTCAGGAGGCGGAGAAGTCCGCGGAACTGGCCGTCGCGCTCGCCAAGGGCGAGAAGCCGGCCGCGCCGACGAAGGTCGCCAACGGCACCGCGGACATCCCCGCGTTCCTGCTCGACCCGATCGCGGTCACCGCGGACCGGATCAAGGACACCATCGTCAAGGACGGCTTCTACAAGGCGTCCGACATCTGCACCGGACCGGTCGTCCCGGCGTGCACCAAGGCGGGAATCCAGTAGTGCTCGCCGCCTCGAACATCAGCAAGCGCTACGGCGCGGTCCAGGCTCTCGACGGGGTGAGCCTGGACCTGCCGGACGGCGAGGTGGTCGCCCTGGTCGGCGACAACGGCGCCGGCAAGTCGACCCTCGTCAAGGTCCTCTCCGGCGTCGTCACCGCGGACGACGGGGCGATCGAGCAGGACGGCCGCCCGGTCCGGATCGCGAGCCCGCACGAGGCGCAGCAGCTCGGCGTGTCGACCGTCCACCAGGACCTCGCGCTCTGCGAGAACCTCGACGTCGTCGGCAACCTGTTCCTCGGCGCCGAACGCCGTCGCTGGACGGTGCTCAACCACATCCGGATGGAGCGCTCGGCACGGGACCTGCTGTCCTCGCTGGACGTCCGGATCCGTGACATCCGGGTGCCCGTCGCGATGCTCTCCGGCGGCCAGCGGCAGTCCGTCGCCATCGCCCGGGCGCTCATCGGCGAGCCGCGGGTCGTGATCCTCGACGAGCCGACCGCCGCACTCGGCGTCGAACAGACCGCGCAGGTGCTCGACCTGATCCGCCGCCTGCGCGACCGGGGGCTGGCGGTGCTCGTCATCTCCCACAACCTGGCCGACGTCCGGGCGGTGAGCGACCGGATCGTGGTGCTCCGGCTGGGCCGCAACGCCGGCGAGTTCAGCACCGCGGAGTCCACCCCGGAGGCCGTCGTCGCCGCCATCACCGGAGGCACCGTATGACCACGACACTCGTCAAGCCGCTGCAACCGTTGCGCGCGGCGACGCGTACCGACCTCGGCGCATGGCCGGTCGTCGGCGGCCTGATCCTGATCGCGGTCGTGTTCGGGTCCCTCAACGAGCACTTCCTGTCGGCGGAGAACCTCACCAACCTGGCCCTGCAGATGGCGGCCACCGGCACCATCTCACTCGGCATCATCATGGTGATCCTGCTCGGCGAGATCGACCTGTCGGCCGGCTCGGTCAGCGGCCTGTGCGCGGTCGTCATGACGATCCTGTCCGTGCGCCACGGGTGGAACCCGCTGGTCGCGGTCGCCGCGGCGCTCGGCTGCGCCGTGCTGGTCGGCCTGCTGCACGGCTGGATGTTCACCAAGCTGCGGATGCCCTCGTTCGTCGTCACGCTCGCCGGGCTGATCGGCTGGCAGGGCCTGATGCTGTACCTGCTGGGCCGCGGCGGGACGATCAACCTGCCGTTCGACGGGTTTCTCGCGCGACTGAGCGACACCTGGCTGCCGCCGTGGGCGGGCTGGCTGGTGGCCGCGCTCATCGTCGCCGGCTGGAGCGCCGGCGCACTGGTCAACCGGCGGCTGCGCCGCGAGGCCGACCTGCCGGTCACCTCCGGCCTGTGGCTGACCCTGCGGCTGGCCGGCCTGGCCGCCGTCCTCGCGGTGGTGGTGCTGGTGCTGACCGCCGACCGCGGGGTGCCGCTGCTGCTCGTCATCTTCGGCACCCTGGTCGTGTGCCTGGACCTGATGCTGCGGCACACCGTCTTCGGCCGTCACATGTACGCGGTCGGCGGCAACGCCGAGGCGGCGCGCCGGGCCGGGATCGACATCACCCGGATCCGTGTCCTCGCGTTCGTCGCCGGGTCCGCCCTGGCCGCGTTCGGCGGGATCCTCGCGGCCAGCCGGCTCGCCGCGGTCAACCAGAGCTCCGGCGGCAGCGACACCCTGCTCATGGCGATCGCCGCGGCGGTCATCGGCGGCACGTCGCTGTTCGGCGGCCGGGGCCGGGCCTACGCCGCGCTGCTGGGGATCCTGGTGATCCAGTCGATCACCAACGGCATGCTGCTGCTCAGCGTCGACTCCTCGGTGCGGTACATGGTCACCGCCGCGGTGCTCGCCATAGCCGTGGCGATCGACTCGCTCGCCCGGCGGGGGCAGCCGAGGTGACGCGGCACGTACTGGCGATCGACTTCGGCGGCACCAAGGTCGCGCTGGGAACGGCGGCCGTCGACGCACCCGACGGCCGCCCGCACACCATGATGCGCCTGCCCACCCAGGGCTCCAGGGGGGCGCTGCAGGTCGTCGAGCGCACCCTGACGGCCGCGCGGGACCTGCTCAGCACCCCGGCGGCGGTAGGGGTCTCGACCTTCGGCGTGGTCCGCGACGACGTGATCCGCCTGGCCCCGAACGTGCCCGGATGGGACGGCATGGCACTGCCCCGGCTCCTGCGGACCGAGTTCGGTGACACCCCCGTCGCGATCGACAACGACGTCAACGCCGGTGCCGCCGCCGAGCTGCGCTGGGGAGCCCTCCGCGGCGTCGACATCGGCCTCTACGTCAACCTGGGCACCGGTCTGGCCGCCGCGCTGGTGGCCGGCGGCCGGGTCCTGCCCGGTGCCCACGGCGCCGCGGGCGAGATCGGCTACCTGCGCGACTCCGCCGCCGCCCCGGCCTTCGCCGACGGCCACGCCCCGCTGGAGGAGGCGGTCTCCGGCAGCGCCCTGGCCCGCCGCGGCTCAGCCCTGCTCGGCCGGGAGGTGACCGCCGCCGAACTGTTCGACCTGCACGCCGAACCCGGCGTCGGCGAACTACTGGACGAGGCGCTGGACACCCTGTCCCGGACGATCGCCAACCTCTGCATCACCCTCGACCCGCAACGCGTCGTCATCGGCGGCGGCTTGATGGGTGCCGCCCGGCACATCCTCCCGCGGGTGGCGACAGCCCTCACCCGCTCGGTGCCCTTCCCGCCACAGCTGACGACCGCCACCTTCGTCGACGACGCCCCGCTCGTCGGTGCCCTGGCCCTGGCCCTGGCACTGGCGTGATCCGACCGGGAAAGAGGTCCCGAGGGCTCCCAGCTCTCAACCCAGGGCGTCGCGGACCAGGCCGCCGCGGACGCGGTGGCCCAGGTGCTGGGAGACGGCGTCGAGGTCACGGATCGCGGTGGAGATCGAGACCTGGAAGCGCAGGCACACCTCCCGGCTGGTGACCGCGCCGTGGCCGCGGACCGTGTCGGCGATCCAGCGCCGCCGTTGCAGGGGCAGATCCTTCATCGATGTCACCCTTTCACGCTGCCGGCGAGCAGACCGCGGACGAAGAAGCGCTGCATGGACAGGAAGACCGCCAGCGGCACCACCATCGACACGAACGCGGCGGCGGAGAGCAGATACCAGGCGCTGCCCCGGCTGCCGGCCAGGTTGGCCAGGGCGACGGTCATCGGGTTGGTGCCGGGGGTGTTGGCGAAGGTGAGGGCGACGAGCAGGTCGTTCCACACCCACAGGAACTGGAAGATGGCGAACGCGGCGACCGCCGGCACGAGCAGCGGGGCCAGCACCCGCAGGAAGATCTGCACGTGGCCGGCGCCGTCGACGTCGACCTCGCCGCGCAGCCGGCGCAGCAGCGCCACCGAGTCGCGCAGCCAGGCGGCCCGCTGCTCCCACGTGCCCTCGTAGCTGGTCTCGGTGAGCATGACGGGCACGCCGTAGCGGGCGGCGGTCTCGCGCACGAGCTCCTCGAGCCCGGCGACGCCGTCGTCGCGCTCACGGCCGCCGACGATCGTGGCCCGCCCGGCGGTCGTGTCGGCGACCGCGTGCTGGGTGGCGACGATCCCGCGTGCGATGTTGCGCATGAGTTGCAGGTAGCCGTCGTGGCCGGTGAGGTACGGCGGCCAGGTCCCGGACTCCCCGCACAGCCGGGCCGTCCACTGTGGCTCGTTGAGTGGGGTCCAGGCGGTGAGCCGGTCGCCGTAGCGTGCGGCGAGCCGGGCCGCGTACTCGGCGACCGCGTCAGGGTAGTTGCGGTTGAGGAAGTGGTTGTCGAGCCAGCGGGGCGTGCCGTAGTGCACCAGGTCGACGATGACCTCGAGGCCGAGCTCGCACAGCCGGTCGACGACGCGGTCGGTCCAGTCCCAGGTGTAGACGCCGCGCGCCGGGTTGACGCGGTACCACGGGAAGCCGTAGCGGATGGTGCTCGCCCCGGCCTCGTAGGGGCCGATTTGCCACGTGGCAGAGATTTGCCACGTGGTAAGCCACGTGGCAAGTGAGGTCTGTCGAAATCCGCTCGACGGCCGGCCCGTCGAGCCGGCGCATAGTGTGCTTCGCATGACGGACGCACAGGAGACGACGAAACCGGTGCGCCGGTGGCGCCGGCGGGTGGTGCTCGGCGTGGCCGCCGTGCTGCTGCTCACCAGCGCGCCATGGCTGTGGACACAGATCGCCGCGCGCGGCCACGTGCACGACGAGGCGGATGCGCCGGCCGCCGACGTCGTCATCGTGCTCGGCGGCGAAGTGGCGGCGGACAAACGCACGCCCGCGCCACGCCTGGCCGGCCGGCTGGACACCGCCGCCGCGCTCGTCGACAGCGGCCGCGCCCGGGTGATCCTGGTATCCGGCGACGGCGGCGGCGAGTCCGGCGACGAACCGGCCGTGATGACCGCATACCTGACCGGCCTCGGCATCGACCCGCGCCGCATCGTGGCCGACCCGCACGGCCTGGACACCTACGACACGTGCGTACGGGCGCGCGACGTCTACGGCATCACCCGGGCCCTAATCGTCACCCAGGCCTACCACCTGTCCCGCGCGGTGACACTGTGCCGGCAGGTGGGCATCGACACCGACGGCGTGAACGCCCGCTGCGGCGGCTGCGCCGCCGGCCTGCTGGCCAGCAAGGCCGTGCGCGACTACTTCGCCAGCGGCAAGGCCGCCTGGGACGCGGTGCGCGGACGACCGCCGGCGGTCACCTCACCACCGAGCCCGCAGATCCGGGACGCACTGCAAGCCGGTTGAGTCACGGTGGTCGCGGCTGTCCGAGCTGTCCAGCACGACGGCCGTGTACCGCTCCTTCCCCGTCAGGAGGCATCGAGGCTAAGCTGCCACCGTCGGCTGCCACGGGGGAGTTCACGCATGCTGCGGGTCGCAACGCCGGTCGCTGTGCTGCTGGTGGCGGCGGGTGCACTGAGCGGCTGCAACACACCGTCGGAAGACTCGCCTCCGGCTGCGAAGGTGACCCACACGGTGACCTATGAGCTGTTCCACTCCGGCGGTCCCGGATTGAAGATCGTCGGCGCCTACACCGACGAGCGGGGCGCGTCGGTGTCGGTCGACACCCCGCAGTCGACCTGGACGAAGCAGGTCGACGTGGTGTATCCGGACGTCACGACCGTGGTCCTCGGCGGCAACGCCGCCCCGGACGGCGAAACCGTGATCGGCGCGCAGATCCCGCAGCTGCAGTGCATCCTGCGGGTCGACGGCTCGATCGTCGCCCAGCAGCACTCGCTGAGCCCGCGGTGCGAGGCGAAGCTCACCGGCACCGTCACGACACCGAAGCCCGGCTCGCCCGCGCCATCAGCATCCCGCTGACCCGTCAGCCTCGCAGCAGCTGCGCCAGGGCGGTCCTGGCCTGATCGGCCGTCGCCGTGGTGACCGGCGGGTGCATGAACCCTCAGCGCAGGGTGTGCCCGGCGAATGACGGCTCGGGCAGCAGGTGCTCGTGCTCCAGCCGCTCGTCCAGGGCCGGTGCCCAGATCCAGTGGCCGAGCGGGTGGCGCGCGGTTGGTAGCGTCCGCACGCATGGGTGGCATCGGGTTCTCGATCGGCATTGACGGCGACGGTGACGTCGACACGGCGCGCGTGGCGGTGTGGGAGGAGATGCGGACGTTCGCGCAGTGGTTCCATGTGCTCGGCGGCAAGGCGTACGACGAGCTGGACCACTACCTCGACGGGCTCGAACCGGCCGCGGAGCCGCATCGGGCCGGTGACCGGCGGATGTACTGGTGGTTCCCCAACCCCGCCGGCACCTGCCTGCGCTCGATGCTCGCCTGGGCGCACTGGTGCGCCGGCGCCGTCGCCGTCGACTGGAAGCGGGTCGGGTACGTCGCCGGGCGGCACGGGGTCACCATCACCGGGCCGCGGCCCGACGCGACGGCGGGCGACGAGCGGTTCGTGGTCGTGCGCGACCGGCTGTGGCTCGTGGAGGACGACGGGCTGCGGGGCGACAACGTCCTGCTGCCGCTCGACGAGCTGACCGAGGAGGAGACCGACCGCGCCGACGCCGCGCGGGCGCGCTGCGGGTGCGTGGTCTGCGCCGGGCTGCGGCCGGATCCCGAGATCCTCGCGGCGGTGCTCGCCGACCTGCACGGGGCCGACGACGGCCGGGCCGTGCAGGCCGCGTGGCACCTCGAGCGGATGGACAGCGTCACGCCCGAGACCCTGGAAGCGCTCGTGCGGGTCGGCGCGCAGCCCGGGCGGTTCCACTACGACGACTTCAGCCACCCGATCACCCGCTGCGCCGGCCGCGTGCCCGGCGCGTGGACGCAGCTGATGGCCCTCGCGCCCGAGATGGGCCAGGACGGGAGAGACATGGCCCTGCAGGCGTTGTTCCCGTTGTACCGAGCACCGCAGCGCACCGAGGACGAGCGGGACGCCTACCGGGCGGCGCTGCGGGCCGCCCTCGCCGAGTACGGCAGCGACACCGCGTTCTACCTGCTCAAGGAGCTGGACTAGAACTGGACCCAGCCCGACGAGGAGAGCCTACGGACACAGCGATCGATACGCGGCGCCTGGGATGTAGCGGGCCCACTCCACCGGGGTGATCGGGGTTCCCGCCGTGGCGCAGATCCAGGAGGCCACCCTGTCCGGATCGGGGTCCCACAGGCGCACGGCCCCGTCCGCGCCTGCCGCCGCCAGCATGCGGCCGTCGGGAGCGTAGGCAACGGTGTACAGCCCGGTCCGCGGGCGGGTGAGCGCGGCGTAGGGCGTCGGGTCGCCGTGCGGCCCGGTCTGCCACAGCCACAGCGTGCCGTCGGCCACTGCGGCGGCGAGATGCCGGCCGTCCGGGCTGTAGGTCAGCCAGTACACGTAGCTGGTCGGACCGCGGAGCACTCCTCCCACCGGTCTGGGGGCGCCGTCGACGGACAGGTCCCAGAACCGGATCGTCGTATCGGCGCTGCCGACCGCGAGGGTCCGTCCATCCGGGGTGAAAGCGACGCTGTAGGCGTAGCCGTCGAACCCGCCGAGGGCTGGGCCGAATTCGACCGGGTGGCGGGTATCGGCGAGGTTCCACACATGAGCGTTGCCGTCGGTATCGGCGGAGGCCAGGAGATGGCCGGCGCGGCTGAACGCGATCGCCAGGACCTGGCCCGCGGCGTTCAGAACGGCGACCGGGGCGTCCGTCGCGGCCTCGCGGTCCCAGAGATACACCCGGCCGTCGTTGCTCCCCGCCCCGAGGAGTTGCCCGTCCGGGCTGAAGGCGACGGACTCGATGAGAGCCGTCGGCCCGTGCAGGAGCCGACCGGCCACCGGGTGGGCCGGGTCGGTGATGTCCCACAGCTGTACCGCGCCGGTGCGGGTACCGGCGGCGAGGGCACTGCCCGTGCGGTCGATCGCTGCGGCGGCCGAGTAGGCAGGTGAGCCCGCCGGGGTGCGGATCGGGGGGCCCGCGCGCCGAGGTCCTCGCGGCGCTGCGACGTCCCACAGCTGCATGGTGCCGTCGTGGCTGGCGGTGACGAGGGTACGGCCGTCGTCGCTGAACCCGGTGTTGAAGATTGCGTCGGTGCCGCCGGCGACGGGTCCGGGAACCGTCCACAACCGCAGGATGCCGTCGGTGCCGGCGGTGAGCAGCGTGTCCTGGCCGCGGTAGTTGACCGCGGTGACCGGGGTCGGGTGGGGCAGGGTCAGGGTCGTTGCCGCGGTGGTGGTGTCCCACACCGTGACGGTCTTGTCGGAGCTGCCGGCGGCGACGCTGGTGCCGTCCGGGCTGAAGGCGACGCTGTTGATCCACGAGTTCGGGCCCGACAGCGGATTGCCCCGCGGGCTGGGCCGGCTGGGATCGCGCACGTCCCATAGCCGGACGCGGGCGTCGCTGCCGCCGCTGGCCAGGGTGGCTCCGTCGGCGGCGAACGCCAGAGCGAACACCGTTCCGTCGGCGGCGCCGATGGGCGGGCCGACCGTCGATCGCGCGTCGGTGCGATACAGCTCGACGCGGCCGGCGCTGCCTCCGGCGGCGAGCACGCTGCCGCTGGGGGCATACGCCAGCGCGTGCACCTCACCCACGCTGGACGGCAGCGGCGGCAGCGATCGCGGGCGGTGCGGTTCCTTGATCTCCCAGCGCCAGATTCGGCCGTCGTGGCTGCCTGCGACGAGATGTTCGCCTGCCGGGTCGAAGGCGAGGGCATACACCGTCGACGCCGGACCGGTCAGCGGGTCGCCGATCCGGGTCGGCCGGCCCGGGTCGAGCAGGCTCCACAGCGTGATCGTGGCGTCGACGCCGGCCGCGGCGAGGATGCGGCCGTCGGGGCTGAACGCCAGCGCGAACAGCGGCTGCGTGGACGCGGTCACCGCCGCCCGGGCGACGGGCGCACGGCTCGGGTCGGCGTCGTCCCAGAGCCGGATCACGCCGTCCAATCCGGTAGCGGCCAGCAGCCTGCCTCCGGAGCTGTACTGCGCCGCCTGCAGGGCGCGGGGGGAAGCCAACAACCTTGTCACTGTGGGTTCGACGGGCGCGTCGAGCAGGCTGGAGCGGGCCTCTGTTGTCGGCGAGATCCGGAATGCGGCGAGACTGAGCTGCTTGGCCAGCGCCGGGTCGTAGTCACGCAGCCGCTGCGCCTGCCCGGCGACGAGCCGGGAGATCGCCCGGTCGCGTTCGGCGATGGCCGACTGCCGCTGGCTGTACCCGTATGCGGCGGCCGTGACGGCCGTGACGAGCAGGGCCACCAGCGCAGCGACGATGCCGTAGAGGCGACGGGTGCGCCGGTGCGCGTAGCCGGTGGCGGCCGCCAGGAACTCGGTGACCAGCGGTGATGCCTCAGCGGCGTGCGCTCGGTGCCACTCCTGGGCCGTGGCGAGCCGCCCGCCCTGGTAGAGGGCGGCCCGGTCCCGGTCGTCGTCGCGCCATTGGCCGGCGGCCACGGCCAGTTGCTGGCCGACAACCAGGCCGGCGCGGTCCTCGTCGATCCAGGACCGCAGCGTCGGCCATGCGTGCAGGAGCGCGTCGTGGGCGATTTCGACGGCCACGTGGTCGACGGTGATCAAGCGTTGTTCGACAAAGGCGTCCAGCACCTGCTGCAGATCGGCGCGGTCCCTGGCCGGAAACGACGCGAGCAGTTCATCGCCGCCGATGCGGCGGCGCGTGTCTGCGGCATCCGTGCCGACGTGCACCAGCCGCAGGAACATTCGGCGCGCGAGCTCGCGCCGGTGTCCGGTCAGGCCGCCGTAGGCCCGATCGGCGCTCGCCGCGACGGCGCCGCCGACGCCGCCTGCGTGCCGATAGGCCTCGATCGTCATCCGGCCGTTCGGCGAGTTCTCCCACGTCTGGTAAAGGGCGTGTGACAGCAGCGGCAGCACGTTGCCGCCGGAAGGCCCGGCCGCCTCGGCGTGGCCCGGGGTGACGTCGCGCATCAGCAGCTCCACCAGGCCGTCATCGAGCTCGACGCCGGCCCGGCGAGCGGGGGCGGTGATCACCTCGCGCAGCTGCGACTCGGTCATCGGGCCGACGGTCAGCTGACGGTCGCCCGTCGCCGCGAGCAGCTGGGGGTGGGCCAAGAGCTGCGGGTAGAAATCTGCCCGAACCCCGAGCACGACCAGGGCGCCGCTGGTTGCCCGGGCGCAGAGCTCGTCGACGAAGGCGCGCTGCTCGTCCGGCGCGGCGGCGAAGACCTGCTCCATCTGATCGACGATGATGACCTTGGCGTCCGGGCCAACCTGGTTGCGCAGACCGGCCACCGGCGCCTCGCCTGGGACGGTCAGCGCTACCGGCCGACCGGCCAGGGCCGGAATCAGGCCGGCGCGCAGCAACGACGACTTGCCGGACCCGGACGCTCCCACCACCAACTGCAGTCCGCCGCCGGCCCGGTCGAGTGCCGCCATGCTTTCGACGAGGGCGGCGACCTGCTCGTCGCGTCCAAAGAACCACTCGGCATCGCTGGGCTGGAACGGCGACAGACCGCGGTAGGGCTCGGGGCCGGCGGCGCGGCGACCGGAAGGCCGCCGCACCGACCGCCACGCGGCCAGCCAGCGGTCGATCTCCTCGTCGTCGGTGACCCCGCACGCCCGCAAGACGTCGACGAACATCGGCCGGGACGACGTCGACGGCATGGCCCGGCCGGCGAACCAATCGCCGATCGTGCTGTGCCCGCCGACCACCGCGACCCTGGCGGCCAGCTGCCGCACGGTCAGCCCGGCAGCGTCGCGCAGCGACGACAACTCCCGGGCGAAGTCCGCGCGTGACGTGATCGTCCCCGGTCGTACATCGGTCATGGCCTATTTCTAGCGGCGTCCGACGCCGTACGGCTGAGTACGTCCGATACAGGACCCTGTACGGATCCGTCCGGATGATGACCCGAGGCCTGGTCAGGACCCTTCACCCGTTGCGAACCTCGATGCGCCGGCAACGCCTGCGGCACGGCTCCTGGAGTCCGTCACCCACGAAGAGCGGGCACTCCGGCGCAATCACCCACAGCTCCCTGAAAGGGCACCCATGACCAAAGACTGGGTCCGGTGGCACCAGGACTACGACAACCCGAACTCGTGGTTGGCGAAGAGGCTGGAAATTGTCCAACACAACCTATGTCGAGCTTTGGACGACGCCCCGTACGGCCCCGACGGCACCCGCCGCTTGATCAGTATCTGCGCCGGAGAGGGGCGCGATGTGCTGCCCGTGCTGGCCAAACACGACAACGGCCGTAGTGCGCGGGCGCTGCTGGTCGAACTCGACCCGACCCTGTCGCAGCGCGCCCGCGCAACGGCCGCCGACCTCGGACTTCCGGAAGTCGAGGTAGCAACTGCCGACGCGGGAAAAATCGACGTGTACCTTGGTGCTGGACCGGCCCACGTGATCATCGCATGCGGTGTCTTCGGCAACATCTCATCCGAAGACATTCAGCGAACCATCGCGACCCTGCCGGCACTCCTAGCTCCGGGCGGCATCGTCATCTGGACCCGTGGCCTCCTCGAAAACGGCGACGACCCGAGCCTCGAGGTGCGGACATGCTTCGACGAACACGGCTTCGCGGAACTGTCCTTCACCAGCCCTGCCGGATCGAGGAACAGGGTAGGCGTGCATCAACTCTCCATCCAGCCGGCGGAAACACCCCCAGCCACCCCGGGCATGCGGATGTTTGCCTTCCGCTGACCGGAAGGCGGCATTACAAGGCCAGGTTCCATTCCTCCAGGCGCCGCCAGCAGGTCATCCCCGACCCGACCTCGATTTTCCCGAAGACGTTGCACCGAGAAGGAGAAGCCATGATCGGAACAAAGATCAAGCGATACCTGTCCACAGCGGCGGTCGTCAGTCTGACGTCAGCCACGATGTTGGTCGTTACGGCGGCACCCGCGTCGGCAACCAGCGTGCTCAACTACTACTACTGCTCCCGACTGACGAGCCTCTGCCAACAGCAGAATCCTCCACACAGCAACCTCGTCGGGAACCGCTGCCACTGGGTGGGGACCGCCTACACGACTGGCAGTCCGGTAAGTATCTGCAATTACTGGGACAACTGATTCTCGAACGCCGGACAACCGCTGCCGCGGTCCGAAGCGTACTGGCGCGCGTGCAGCTCGTGATACCCGATCGGTATGAGCGAGGCGCCAACCTGTACTGGGGTGGCTACCTCGACTACGTCCCGGGTCAGTCACCGGGCCGGCGCCGTCGTCCCATGGATACTCATGACCATGCGCGCCCTGCCCCGCCATCGGCTCGCCGGGCTGGCCGTCCTCGTGACGGCCGGCCTGGCCTGGCTGACGGCCTGCGACGATGCCGTCCACCACGCGCCGGCGACGAAGATGCTCATCGGTGTCTCCAACGCCGGCGGCGCGCCGGCGCTGGAGGTCCGCTTCTGCTCCGGGCAGCGGACGCAGTTCATCGTGCTCCATGACGACACCGTGCCGACAGCTCCACCGACAGCGGCGCGGACCCAGGGTGACTTCAGCGACGACCTGTGGCACATCACGAACCAGTCCGACAACCGCTCGTCGTACACGGTCCAGTTCGGCACCGTGCCGGCCGGCTGGCATGACGACCGGAGCGGCCCGATCACCCTGATCCCGGACACGAAGTACTTCCTGCGGGCGCACGGCGGACCGATGCCGTCGGTGCGCGTCACCTTCACCGGCTCGGCGGTGACGGCGCTCACCGACGGCCAGATCCTCACGGTCGGCGAGGACGACGTGTCCGAGACGGTCATGTCCTCGGCGGACTTCGAGGCGGAGGCGAAACGCCGCTGCTGACCTGCGCACCACGCCCCTCCCTGCGATCGCCGGGCCGGCCGTCCTCGTGAGGGCCGCCCGGTTGACGTCCGGGCGCCCCTCAGGGGTTACACGACGACGACGCAGGCGCCGATCTCCGACGTGAGGCGTAGGTGGCCGCGGCAGGCATTTCGGTCGCGGTGGCCATGACCACGGTGCCGGCCGGGGTGCCGACGGGCGGTACGGTCGCCGCGACGACGTTGCCGTTGGCGTTGGTGACGACCGTGACGGCGCCGAGGAAGGTCTCCGCCGGGCTCGTGCCGCCCACGCCGCAGGCCGCGGCGGCGAAGAACAGGGTGATCGCGCCGGTGGGGTCGGTGCCGATCGCGTTGCCCCGGATCACGGTCTCGTCGGTGGCGGCGTCGAGCTCGATGCCGTTGGCGCCGTTGGTGCCGATCACGTTCGCCGATCCCGTGTCGTCACCGCCGATGATCGTCCGGTCGGCGTTGACCGTGATGCCGTTGCCGGTGTTGGGCAGCGGCACCAGCGTTCCGGCGGCACCGATCGCCGTGCCGATACGGTTGCCCTTTGATGCCGCCACCGCCGTTGCCGAGCGCGGTCGTGCCGGTCGCGTCGCTGCCGATGCGGTTGCCGAGCACCTTGGTGCCGGTGCCCTGCAGTTCGACGCCGTACAGCCGGTTGCCGGAGATGAGGTTGCGGTCGGCCGGGTGCTCGGCGTCCCGCAGCGACCCGGCCCCGGTGTCGTTGACGTTCGTGACGACGTAGATCGCGAAGGCGTTCGCCGGAGGCGCGGACATCCCGAGGCCGGCGCAGGTGAGCACCAGGGCGGTGATCGCCGCCCGGCGGATGGTCGATCGGTTCAAAGCCGTTTCCGTTCGCCACGCCGGCCGAACGGTTCGGCCGGTCGAGTCGTGGCTCAGGCTGCCGACCAGGCCTGCCATACACCTTGCGCAAACCTTGGCCGCGCTGGTCGGCGCCGCTTCCGCGGCCGTACGCGCACGCCCGTAGCCCATGCCCGCCTCGCGTGCCATGCCCGCGGATGGCGCCGGCCGGCCCACGTGTGCATTTGTGCATGTGAATTGCACGCAGGCGTTGAGCGTCCCCACCTACGCTCCGCCGGCACGACCAATCCGAGTGCATCGTCCGGTGACCGTGCGCCGTGGTCATGATCCGCGGACGCGCCACGGAAAGTACAACGAAGGAGCATAGATGGTCCAGATAAGACATCGAAGGGCCCGCTCAGGGCCCTTCGCCGGCCGATGGGGTCGGCTGCTGGCGGGTGCGCTGGTGGCACTGGCCGTCAGCACGGGCAATGTGGTGGTGCTGCCGACGACGGCGCACGCGGCGCCCGTCTCGACCGACCCGGAACAGCGCCGCCGAAGCCTGTTCTCGGCGTACATGCGCAGCCGGACGAGTGGTCATGAGGGCCTGCGCAACATGTACGTCAGCGCGGAAATGGTCGGCTACAAGCAGCTGCACCCGAACGCCACGGCGAGGCAGGTGGTC
The DNA here is from genome assembly GCF_040654975.1 of Dactylosporangium sp. NPDC050588. Taxonomy (NCBI): domain Bacteria; kingdom Bacillati; phylum Actinomycetota; class Actinomycetes; order Micromonosporales; family Micromonosporaceae; genus Dactylosporangium; species Dactylosporangium sp. NPDC050588. Next base: position 151,961 of record NZ_JBFAJA010000014.1, read on the forward strand.
GAACACGGCGTCAAGATGAACGAGTACTACAAGAGCCACCTGGTCGCCGACGACCTGGAACGCCCGATGTACCTGTTGGCGACCAAGCTTCTCGAGCTGACCGCGAAGAATCCGGCCGGCTCGATCGCCGCCCCCATCTTGCAGGAGATGATGCAGGAGACGCTCGGCAAGCAGCTGACCAAGTACGGGACGATGGTCGACGAGATCTATGCGTCGCAGTTCGAGAGCGCATACCTCACCCAGGTCTTCCAGATCATGGACAACCAGTGGACGGCGGTGGCCACCTACGGCGCCAACGACCCGGAGTTCCGCGCCGCGTGGAACGGCTACATCGGCGCACTGTACGGCGTCTCGGCCGACGCCACCGTGGAGGCGCTCGAGGCCGACCCGCTGATCGGTACGTTCGTCGACGTACAGGCGCTGAAGGATCTCCAGGTCAACTCCGATCTCTACCTCGCGGAGGGCAACCGGCAGCTGACCAAGCTGCTCAAGGAGATCAACGCGCAGGTGGGCGCGACCAACGCGGAGCTCGAGCGGTTGAACACCAAGTTCCCCGTGCAGGGCGCCAACCCGAGCCCGTCCGACTATGAGGTGGCGAAGGCCAACGCGGCGGCCCGTCAGGTGTGGATCGACCAGGCGGCGGGCGCGGTGAAGCTACTGTCGATCCTGGTCGGCTTCGCTGACGAGAAGGCAGGCAAGTTCGTGTCGGTCGCCGGCAGCGCGGCCGTCCAGATCGCCACGGCGGTCAACAACTTCCTGCCCACGATCGCGGCCAAGGGTCTGACCGGCGCGCTGTTCTCGATGACCGGCATCGGGCTGGCCGCCAACGTGCTCGGCGCTGTCCAGTCGCTGTTGCCGCTGTTCGCGGCCGGGCCGACACCGGAGCAGCAGATCCTCGAGCAGGTGACGGCGCTGAAGGAGCAGGTCAAGGACCTCAAAGACGAGATGAACGAGCGGTTCGACCGCATCGAGACGGCGCTGGGGAATCTCTACGACGCGCTGTACGACCAGTTCGAAGTTGTGGTGAAGCTGCACCAGGCGACCCAGGCCCAGCTCAAACAGATCACGGCCGACCTCGCCCAGCTCACGGAGCAGGTGGACTACTGGGGTCATGCACTCCTCACGGCCAAACAGCAGGACGAGAAGAACGCAGTCATCAAAACGATGAACAACTCGCTGGACTACCGGGTCAGGTCCGGCCGGGAGATGTCGCCAAGGGAGTACTACGATGCGGCGACGTCCCTGCAGGGTGCCGCGTCGAACGTGAGCACAGTTCACCCGCAGGCCGCGCCACTCGACGTGCAGGCTCCGGAGGCCGCGCTGCGCGACTACGGGCACTACGGTTCCATCGCATGGCTGAACCAGTACGCCTACGCGAACCTCGGCCTGCCGCAGACCAGCAGAGTCACCGGCACGCCATCGGTGGAGTTCTGGCTGCTGGCCGCCGAGGGGTACAAGACGCTGCTCGCGCAGAACCCGGCGCAGGCCGCGCCGGTCAACGGCGTGACGGCTGACGTCACCACCGCGGGCGAGGCCATCCAGTATGCGGTGCGGCAGTTCAGCCTGCCGCAGCCGGCAGGAGGCCCGCGACTGAACCCGGTCTTCACGAAGTTGCTGGAGACCTACCGCACCACCGCGTCCGCGATGGCCACCGAGTTCCAGAAGAAGGAGCTCGCCGCGCTCAACCAGGCCACGGACGTCAACATCGCCGGACTGCCCAGCCAGCAGGTGCCGAAGCCGGCTGAAGAGCCGAGCGGCATCCCCGTCTGCGCCGGGTCCGGCATGACCGCCTCCCGCCCGGGCAACGTGGTCAGCCTGGACCTGAATGAGTTGTGGGTCGCCAACCGCGGACGGGCTGACACCCCGGTACAGATCTGCTACCAGGCCGCGTGGATCAACATGACCGAGCCGGGCGACGGCGACAAGCCTTACGCGCTCTACGCCGATCTGGAAGTGCAGTTCCGGGTCCAGCAGGTGTGGAACGGCCAGCCGGTCGTCGCGCGCACGTGGACGAAGGTGATCCCGTACGGGAAGATGGCGCAGTACTACCCGCTGCGGGACACCCGCAAGTCGTGGATGACCAAGCCCGACGACGCGATGCGGGCGAACTGGGTGTCGACGTACAAGGCGACCTTCCAGCAGTCCGCCACCCGCTCCGACAATGCCGAAGCGGTGCGGAAGGTGCGTGACTGGCTGTACGGCGCGGCCGGGCAGTACTACGCAGACGTCACGCGAGAGCTGGTCACACCCGGTACAACGCTCAACGGCCTCAACACGAAGCTCACCCGGACCGTCATGCTGCTCGAGGCATACACGAAGCTCGGGTTCGCGAAGTCGATGCGGCAGGACGAGAGGGTCGGGCTCTACCTGCTGGGGACGGAGCGGGTGCCCTCGGACCACGGCGAGCAGCGGGTGCTGACACCGTTCCTGACCGCCCGCGACAACTACTGCGCGTCGGTGGCGGGCGACGGCAAGTGCGTGGTGAAGGCCCCGGAGGACGGCAAGCCGGAGCCGACCGCGACCGCCCGCCAGAACGCGACGTTCGTTCCCTGCACGAACTACACCACGAAGGATCCGATTGGAGCGTGCTTCAACGAGCTGCAGGGCTCCCGGTCCGAGCTGCTGCGGCAGCGCCTCGAGGAAGCCACTGTCCGGATCGCCACCGTGCCGGGGTTCACCGAGGGCATCGCCGCGGTGGACTACATGCTCGGCGCCATCCAGACGGCCGAGCAGGTCGCCAAGCACCCGCTCGACCTGGCCTACGGGAAGCCCGCGACCGCGTCCAGCGTGGAGATCCCGGCCCTGGCGGCGATGTACGCCGTGGACGGCGACCCCGGCACCCGGTGGTCGAGCCTGTACAGCGACCCGCAGTGGCTGCAGGTCGACCTCGGCTCGACGAAGTCGATCTCCCGGGTGCGGCTGACCTGGGAGTTCGCGTACGGGCGGGACTACCTGGTGCAGTTGTCCAACGATGGGATCCATTGGGACCCGGTCTACTCGACGGGGGAAGGGGACGGCGGCGTGGACGACCTCACGGTAGCGGGATCGGGCCGCTACCTGCGGATCTACGGCAACGCCCGGGGCACGTCGTACGGCTACTCGCTATGGTCGGTCGAGGCCTACGCGTGACGTTCCGGCAACGGTAAGGCGTCGCGGGGGGGGGGGGGGGCGGGCCCCCCCCAACAAAACAAGCGGGGGGGGGGGGGGGGGGCAAAACGGTGGGGGGGGGGGGAGAGGGGGGT